>JAQCAK010000436.1 GCA_027621895.1 Pseudomonadota bacterium
AAGGGATATTGTTGAATCCCGCTGGCTGCAGGAGGAAAAGGCCAGCCTCAAGGAACTGGCAGAAAAGTACGGGGTTTCACTGGAGCGAATCCGCCAGATCGAATCCAAAGCATTCAAGACCATGCAGCCTTTTCTTGATAGGAACAGTCTTGAAGCGAACGCCGACAGCGGGTGTGAACTGGCTGCCTGAAAACGCACATGAGCTGACTGGGCCGGGTTTTCCCCGGCCTTTTTTTTGGCTTTGCCTAAAAGGCCTGCGAGAGGTACCTTGAAGTTTTGAGTCTGCCAGGGTGAGCAACCATGAGTGAGCGCGTAATCACGTCCGATATGACTTTCGATGGGGCCGCGGTGGTCGCTGAGCTGAACCAGCTGTTGCGACTGCGAACCACGCCGATCGGCATGAAAATGTTCACAACCGTTGAAGAAATGGAAGCGGTGCCCCGCATCCGACGTCCCGGCGACGTTCATACCACGGATCAGATCGTCGGCCAGGCGGCGCGTAATGGATGGACGGTCGGTATCACCATGGATGATCTGGTCGGCGCGCAGTGTGGCACGGTGATTGGCCTGCATCCCAGAAGCGAGGAGTGGCTCACGGGAGACCGGATGGCGGGTGTCTGGTATGCCAACCAGGAAGAAGCGGCCGCACATCAGGCTGCCATGGATGTGCTCGAGTATGGTCAGTACCAGGCGATGGCGGTCAGTCCGCTGGCCTCTGGTCGTCTCAACCCGCCGGATATTTGTCTCATCTACGCAACGCCGGCACAGATGATTCTGTTCATCAATGGTCTGCAGTGGACCGGTTACCAGAAGCTGCAATGGGGATGTGTGGGCGAAAGTTCCTGTGCAGATTCCTGGGGCAGGGCACTCAAGACCCGGGAACCGAGCCTGTCGATTCCCTGTTTCGCTGAACGTCGCTATGGGGGTGTTCAGGATGACGAACTGTTGATGGCCATACCACCCGACTATCTGCCGAAGGTGATTGCCGGCCTGCATGCGCTGTCAAAAAATGGCCTGCGGTATCCGATCCCCCCCTATGGCGTGAACAACGATGTCCGTGCCGGGATGGGCGTCAGCTACAGCTGACCGCCAGTGACTCGGACAAAACCCCTGTCGTTGCTGTTTTGCCTGTCGCGGCAAGAGTCGCGTATAACGGATCCTGCGGCCTGATGAACGGCTGATTTTCTGGCCGGCGGGTGGGTCAACAGCGCCTCTGATAGTTCATCGCATGGTCTTCTGAAGTTCCAGATTCTCGATCTGCTGGCGTGTATTGATGACCTCGTCACTGCGAATACTGAGTTCCCGGGCGAGTTTCGTGTATTCCGCTTCCTCGCGTTCTCGCTCTTCGCTGCCTTTCTGCATGGATATGATGCGGGCGTAAAGCGCCTGGGTTCGGTTTTCGAAGTCCGGAATGACCCTTTCCTGCAGGTCCTGCAGGCGGTTCCTCAGACGCATCAGTTCTTCATCAATCATGTTCATCGCTATCACCTTCGATAGTTGCCGTTTTCTCTGGTTGGTTACTCCTCGTGCAGATCCGGGTCAAGCAGTGACCAGGCCTGAATGCCCAGATGATTGTCACGATTGTTAATGTGGACAACGCCCTCCAGCCTGCGCTGGCCAGTCGGTGTCCTTGCCGTCAATTCGACAGCCGCATTGATGGAGCGCAGGCCCGTCTGCAAGGCCTGCAGTGAGTTTATCTGCAGGGTAAAGGGCGGTAGCTCAAAGTCGCCCGTGTTCTCCGTGATGTCCAGCTTTCCAGGATTCACTGAAAAATGCGGATAGTTCAGCAGTTCGGCGCAGGCCCCGGTATTGCGGTTATTGGCATGGTTGACGAAATCCTGGACCAGGTTAAGAGCCCGGGTCATCAATCCCGTGGTGTCTGTATCCTCATCGACATAGTCTGCTGCGAACCGTGACTGGATACCCCAGAGCCCATCGATGTTCGTGCAGATATAGACAATCGGTGTCGTCAGGATGATCTCTCCCCCGGCGCTGTAACGGCTCCATTGTCCCGCGACGTGAATTTTTTCGGGATTCGCGTGAAGCACGTGGCGATAGTCCCATTCAGAGTGGTCCCAGCCCGCATCGATCACCGGTTGATAGTCCACTGACCGGATGTAGGTGTCGATATCTGCTGCAACCCTGATCTCTCCCGTCGAGGCCGGTCGAACATGCGGATAGTGAAGTGACTCGGCCCAGGCCTGTGGATCCCTGCTGTTCCAGGTGGTGATAAAGCGTTCCGTGGCGTCCAGGCCCGCCTGCTCCAGTGAGCTGTTCATGCGGCCTTCTCCAGTTCAACACGGGCGATACTCGGATGGCGGGCCATGGTCTCCATGACTTTCTGTATGCCGGCATAGTCACCCAGCAGTCTCTTATCATAGATCTTCTCGACAATGCCGCCTGCCAGGCCAAAGGTATAAAAGGTGACGAAGTCTGCCAGTGTCAGCTGGCTGCCGGCGGCGAAGGGCTCAGCGACAAATATTCGATCCACGGCCTTCATGCCCCGTTGCAGGTCTGTCCAGGTGGTCTCCCGGAGTTCATCGCTGATTGCTGCACCAAAGAATGCGGCCGGCAGGCAGCGTCGGGCCACCAGTTCCACGTTCAGCTTGATGTGATAGACCAGTTCCAGCACCTTTGCGGCAGCCAACGGGTCCTGTGGCAGCAGTGCCGGTTCAGGTTGCACCTGCTCAGCCCAGTAGGCGATTGCCAGGGATTCAGAGAGGAAAGTGCCGTTCACCTCGATGGCGGGCATGCGACCCATCGGACTTTTGAGCAGGAAATCCTCATCCTGGGAAGGTGGTGTCGGCACTTCGA
>JAQCAK010000437.1 GCA_027621895.1 Pseudomonadota bacterium
GTCAAAGCCTTCTCGGGCAAAAACCCGGGCAAGGGCTTCACCGATGCCGGACGATGCACCAGTAATCAGGGCGGTTCCGCGGCTCATGTTTTCTTCTTCGACTTCGGCTCTTCTGACTGTGAGGCCGGGGTGGCAGCCTCTTTTCGTTCACCCGTCATCATCCGCTGCAGCCACTGCTGATAAGCATACATGGGTTGCACAGCCCCCGTGATCAGGTCATTGAACACCCCCTGGCCTGATTCGGTAATCTGCTTCTGGGCCATTTTCAGCATTTCGTCCTGAAGTCCTTCGACATTGGGCAGTCCCAGGAATCGTCTGAGTTCTTCCGGTGTGATATCAAGATCGACCGTAATTTTCATGCGCTAGTCCTCATGTTGCAGTGCACAGTATCTTCCAGGCTCAGGGCCAATGATACGCGTTATCCTTTGACTATTGCCGAGAAGTTGGCAAACTGCAAATTGTTCAATGCACAATAAACCCGGAAAGCACGCCGTGCCCCGGCGTAAACCTGTCTGGATTAATCAGCGCCAGGAGCCAGAAGTTCATGCGTCAATACAAGAAGTATCCCAACCGACGGCTGTACGATATCGAGCAAAGCAAGTACGTCACCGTTGAAGATATCCGCAAGGTGATCCTCAAGGGCGAATCCATTGCGGTGGTTGACTCCAAGACGGAAAAGGACCTCACCCGGAATGTCCTGATGCAGATCATCTCTGAGCAGGAAGGGGAAGGCCACGAGCCCATACTGACTAACCGGGTTCTGGAACAGCTGATTCGCTTTTACGGCGATGCCATGCAGAGTCTCGTTGGACGCTATATTGAACAAAGTGTCATGTCGTTCATGGAGAACCAGGATCGTTTCCGCCGCAGCGTGCGTGATATCACCACCGGTGCGGATCCCCTGAATCTTATGCGTACTGCCATGGAGCAGAACATGGAATTCTGGAGTCGGGTTTCCCGTTCCGGTGGTCAGTCTCCCAAGGACTCCGACAACAACAACAGCTGATCAGCTCTTCAGCAGTTCTCTGAAGTTCTCTATCTGCAGATCCGCGTCAGCGAGATCTGCCTCGGTCGTATAGGGGCTCCTGACAGCGACCACGAACATGCCCGCTGCCCTGGCCGCGAGAATGCCATTTCTTGAATCCTCGAATGCGACCGTCCTGGCCGGGTCAACACCGAGTCGGGTTGCACAGACCTGAAAGATCTGTGGATCGGGTTTGCCTCGACTGATCTCGGGGTCGTTCCCGCAGACGATGGCGGCGAACAGTTGTCGCCAGTCACGATGGCCGATTTTCAGTTCGCAGAGGTGAGTATGGGAACTGGTTGCGAGTCCCAGGCTGATGCCGGCATTGTGGAGCTGGTACAGGTAACTACCGGCACCTTCTATCTCCTCCGCTGCAGGGAACAGTTCTTCCAGGAATGCTTCTCTCGCCGCCAGAAACCCGGCCGCCGACATGGGAAGATCGAATTCATCAATGGTGAGCTGGGCGCTGCGAGTGGAATCGCCGCCCATGACCCTGCGCTTGAGTTCCATGGTGTAAGTGTGGCCATAGGGATCAAGGACCTTCTGGGCCGCCTGGGAGTAGAGCGGTTCTGTATCGAGCAGGGTGCCGTCCAGGTCAAAGATGCAGGTGTTACAGTCGGCTGGCAGCATTTACTGGTTGTCGAGGAATTCAACGGCGAGGGCTTCAATGACCTCGTGGGGAATGATTCCTTCCTTGCCGGAGATTTGATCCACGGCTTCCAGTGCCAGGTTGGAAAGATTGAACAGAGCCAGCTGATCCAGCACCAGGGTCCGGTTCTGTTCCACGACGATATGGGTCAGCAGAAAGGACAGAGCCTGTTCCTTGGTGATTCGCTGTTTGGGCTGATCCTTCATGGGCGGATATTACCGCTCCTGATAATTCAGTAACACCCCGGGAAGCGAAGTCTGCAATGCGCTGTCCCCCCCGACAGCGACCGTTTGGAGGGCCGGTCAGACACCGCAGACTTCTTACCCCCAATCTTTACCTAATTCCTTGTGGAGTTGTGTTCTCTGTTCCGCCAGAAGAGTTCAGCGCATCGTGTAAAAAACACGAACACTGTTGGGGAGAAAAATGCGGTTCCTGTGGTCTATGGATAGGCCGGGACACGATGGTTTACCATAGCCGGCTTTTTCCGACGCTCTTCTGCCTGGTAAACCCGGCGGGAGGAGATCTGATGTACAAGTCTGAGAGGTAGTTTTGATCGAGATAAGTCATCTGGGAAAGCACTATGGCCAGTTCAGGGCTGTAGCTGACGTTTCGTTTACCCTTTCACCGGGCGAGGTCCTGGGGTTTCTCGGGCCAAACGGCGCTGGCAAATCCACCACCATGAAAATGATCACCGGTTTCCTCAGGCCCAGTGAAGGCTCGGTGAAAATTCGCGGCCTGGATATGTGGAAGGACACGCTCGCTGCCCAGTCGCATATTGGATACCTGCCGGAAGGAGCGCCTGCCTACGAGGAGATGTCGGTCGGCGGTTTCCTGGCTTTCATCGCGGAGGCCAGGGGTTATTCGGGTGCTGACCGCGAGGCGCGAGTCGAGGCAGCCTGCAGGGCGATGTCCCTTGGCGAGGTGGTCAACCAGAAAATTGAAACACTGTCGAAAGGCTTCAAGCGTCGGGTCGGCCTGGCCCAGGCAATTCTTCATGACCCGGATGTGCTGATTCTTGATGAGCCAACTGACGGGCTCGATCCCAATCAGAAGCACCAGGTGCGGGAGATGATCAGGGGCCTGTCCAGGGACAAGATCGTGATTATCTCCACCCATATTCTTGAAGA
>JAQCAK010000438.1 GCA_027621895.1 Pseudomonadota bacterium
CTGAAGAATGCAGCCTGCTCCTGCTCGTACTGACTGGGATCCGCGCTGCCCATGGCGGCCACCTGAATATCTGACCAGTGTTTGAACTTCTCGAGGTCAGCTGCCGGAATCCCCAGCATCCCGGCAATGATGATGACCGGCAGGGGAAATGCGAAATCATCATGCAGGTCAAACCGGCTTGGACCCGCAACAATCTTGTCGAGCAGCTGATCCGTCAGGGAGGCAATGCGGGGTTCAAGCGCCCGCATGGCCGGCGGCGTGAAAGCCTGTTGCACGATACTCCGTATATAGGTGTGCCGGGGTGGATCACAGAGCATGCCCTGGGGTTCCGTAAACCGCGGCCCCTGACCATAGTGGCTTGAGTAGGTCTGGATATCACGAAGGGCTGATTCAACATCCGCGTAGCGCGAAAGTGTGTAGAAAGGAGGATCAAATTCATCGCAGCGATGAACCGGACACTGCTCCAGCAATTGGCGGTGTCCATTAGCGGGATCACGCATGACCTCCGGTGAAAACGGGCTCCAGTTCATAGGCTTTTCCAGGGGCAAAGACCAGGTTCTTTTTGTAGTATGCTACAAAAAATCATTCGTCGATAGCGAGGTCCGTCATGACCGGGAAAACACCCAATGACGAACTCAGCCCACTGCCCTGCCCTCATAAACTTGAAGACGTCGATCTGTTTTCACCAGGGGCGCCGGAACACTGGTACGAGGCCTATGACATTCTCCACAAAGAAGCACCGGTCTACCGCATCCCGGGAGAAGGCTTCGAACCCGGGACCGATGCATTCGTTCTTACACGGCATGAAGACATTGCCAGCGTGGTGCGAGACGAGGAAAGATTTCCGGTGATTACGAGCGCGATAGTACGCCAGCTGGTGGAAGCTGGTGGCGACCCGTTCGAGATTCCCAATATGAACATGATGGTCGCCTCCATGGTGAATCTGCGACCCAATCCGCCGCTCTGGCGAAGTCATCGCCAGGAACTGACTGATCCCTGGGTCGGTCCAGGTGCGCCCCGCCATGAACCGATGGTGACGCAACTGGCCAATGAGCTTGTCGACAAATGGATCGACAAGGGCAAGGTGGAATGGATCAGTGAATTCGCCATGCCGCTGCCGCAAATGGTCATGGCGAATGTACTGGGCTGGCCGATGTCCGATCTCCATCTGCTGAAATACTTCGGTGACGGTTGCGTCAAGGCTTTCGTGTATGGATCTAAGCACAATTGCATTCTGCCGGACGAGGAAGTGGTCTCCCAGCAGGCAGTTCTGAAAGAATTCCGCGACTACACGGCTGACCTGATCGCAGAGAAGCGAAAGCAACCCCAGGAAGACATGATCAGTTTCCTGACCGAGGTGGAATACTCTCCCCTGAAACGCAAACTGACCGACAATGAAATCAACGGCATCGTCTACGCCATGGTGATCGGTGGCCTGGAAACAACGCTGTACGCCCTGTCCGAGCAGGTTCAATTGCTGATCGAGCGCCCTGGTGTGTGGGATGAAATCAAGCAGGACCGTTCAAAACTGCGCGCTTTCACCGAAGAAGGCATGAGGCTGCGATCGCCCACCCAGGGGCTTTCTACCCGGATTACCAGCCAGGAAGAGGAATTCCAGGGTGTGACGGTACCCAAAGGGTCCTATCTGCACCTGCGATGGGCAGCAGCCAACATCGATCCAAAAGAGTGGGACGATCCCAAGGAACTTAAACTCGACAGGAAAGCCGGCACCAGGCACCTGGCGTTTTCCCAGGGTGCGCGGGTCTGCCCAGGCGCCACCCTCTCTCGAGTTGAGCAGATGTGCGCCTGGAATGTGATTTTTGATCGAATCGGAGAGTTCCGGTACGGTGAAAACAATACATTCATGCACCAGCCCGGCATCATGCTGGGCACGCTGGCACTCAACCTGGAATTCGATCCCGCAACTTAACCGGCCTGTCAGGAGCCGCCGTTAATCAGTATCGTCTGCCCCGTCATCCACGACGGGGCAGGCGACGCGAGATAAACCACGGCCGGGGCAATGTCTTCCGATGTACCGACACGTCCGAGGGGAATGTTGAATCGCTTGCCAGGTTCCGGAATATCTTCTTCCTGGAGATCCAGGAACGCCATAAACACCTAGTGCCCCGCCTGTAACAACAGCAACCTGCCCCTCGAGACCGAACGAATCCAGAATACCCTGACGCTTTCCCTCAATTAGAGTTTGTGTCTGAACTCTATTCAAAAATGCATGAGGTATCGCCGTGGAAACCCTTTCGGGCCAGTTCCCGGCGCACCACAGCACCAGGGACTCAATCGGCCGGACTCAATCGCGGAGATGTATCAGCCAGGGCATGAATGATCCCGGGTACATAACCGAACAGTGAAAGCACGATGTTGATGAACAGGTGCTTATCAACCCCGACCTTGAGAAACGCCGCAACAGGAGGCAGCAGAATAGCGATGATGGTGAGAACGATTTTGTTATCCACGGGTCAAGCCTCAACAGATTTGTCAGCGGCAACTTTAGCAGCATCCCCGCCCTGTGGGCTTCTAAAGTCAGATTGGCGTTTATAACTTTTTTATATATAGTTATTCTTTTGTTGAAAACGAGATGTTCCATGATCGCGATCGCCCTGCCTGGCGCCCTGCTGGTGGGACTCAGCCTCGGCCTTCTGGGGTCGGGCGGGTCCATTCTCACCGTGCCGATTCTCGTCTACCTGCTCGGCCAGGACGAAAAGGTCGCGATCGCCAGCTCACTGGCCATTGTCGGGGTCATCAGCATCGTTGGCTCACTGCCCTACCTGCGGGAAAAG
>JAQCAK010000439.1 GCA_027621895.1 Pseudomonadota bacterium
CTCTTCCAGTCTTTTAAGGGCTATATCGAATTCATGAGCCCAGGACAGTTCGATGCCTGCATCGAGAAGGGGCTCTATTTCCTGTCTTACTTTTGTCGTACCGATAATCAGCGTGTGCATATTGCCTTTGCCGGGTCACTTTATTCTGGGTCTGTGAGGCTTATCTTCTCCGTTTGCAGATCGATTTTCCTTGACCTGAGTCAATGAGACCTCGCGGGTCGACGATCAGAATTGTCGCTGGACTACTTGAATGAACTCAATTGAAAGTGGAGAACACCATGGTCTTTGAAGCCGAAGATTCAGCAACCTTGAAAAAGGTCGGTATCAATGTGGCAGTGCTGGTCGGCGTTATGCTGATGCTGATTGTCGTCGCGGTCGTGATCGGCTAGCCAGGACTTTTTCCCGGCCGCGTTGCTAGCCGTGGCGTTCTGATATGTGAGCCACGTCGCAAAGTGCCCGGCGGTCGAGTATCTCGACTTCCTTGCCTTCAACCTTCAGGACACCCTGGGTTTGCAGTCGCGTAAATATCCGGCTCACGGTTTCGACGGCCAGGCCCAGATAGTTGCCGATGTCCGAGCGTGCCATGGGTAGGCGAAAGCGGGTAGAGGAAAGCCGTCGCTGCTCATAGCGCATGGACAGGTTCATCAGGAAGGCACCGATCTTTTCCTCGGCGGTTTTCTTGGCCAGCAGCATCTGTAACTCGTGGTCAACGCGAATCTCCCGGCTCAGCAGTTTGTACATGTGGACATGCAGGCTGCGGATATTGCTGGACAGATCTTCTATCTGGTCGTAAGGGATCTCGCAGACTGACGAGGTTTCCATGGCTCGTGCCGAGCTGATGTGCTCGCCGCTGTGGATCGCGTCCATACCCAGAATCTCCCCGGGCAGGTAGAATCCGATCACCTGTTCCTCTCCCTCGTCGTCAATTGTGAACACCTTGAGGGATCCTGATCTGACGGCGTACAGCGAATCGAAATTTTCCCCGGCGGAATAGAGATAATCGCCACGGTGCAGCGGTTTGCCGCGCTTCACAATCGCGTCAACCTCGTTGATCTCGGTATCCGAGAGTGCATGGGGAATACACAGTTCGTTCAGGCCACAATTCTGGCAGGAAACGGTAAACTTGCCCTGGGTCGTCATCGGCTCTTACCTCCGACATTAATTGTAGATTAGATGGGATTGAATGGATACTGATCGAAGAAACCTCGTGATCTGGCTGGCTTTTGTCTGCCTGGTCGTTTACGTCATGATCACTGTTGGTGGTATTACCAGGCTGACGCAGAGCGGGCTGTCGATGGTTGACTGGCGGCCGATCATGGGAGTCATGCCCCCCATGACCCAGGATGAATGGCACAGGGTCTTCAACGCCTACAAGGAATATCCGGAGTACCAGAAGATCAACCGGGGCATGAGCCTTGATGAATTCAAGTCAATCTTTTACTGGGAGTACGGCCACAGGCTGCTGGGTCGCATCATCGGATTGATCTATTTCATCCCGTTTATGGTGTTTCTGGTACTCGGCCGGATACCAGCTGGCTTCAAGCTGAAACTCTGGATAGGTCTGGTGCTCGGTGGCCTGCAGGGATTGATGGGCTGGTATATGGTGAAAAGTGGTCTGGTGGATCGGCCGTCAGTGAGCCACTATCGGCTCGCCGCGCACCTGCTGCTCGCACTGTTCATTCTGGGCTATCTGTTCTGGATCATATTGCGCCTGGCGGAAGTGCAGCGTTCGGGGTCGTCGGAAACCCCGCGTGGACTGATTCACGGTATTGCCCTGTTACTTTTCCTGCAACTGCTGTTCGGCGCATTCACAGCCGGTCTTGACGCAGGTTATTTCCTCAACACCTGGCCGCTGATGAATGGGCAGTTCCTGGCGGACGCAGCCCTCATGATGGAGCCGCTCTGGCACAATTTCCTGGAGAACGGTGTGATGATCCAGTTTGTGCACCGGTGGCTGGGTGCGCTGCTGCTGGGAATGGTGTTCTTTAACCTGTTCCTGGCCTGGCGGCGCCAGCACCTGCTGGTCCCTTCAATACTCCTGGCAGGTATCACGCTGGTGCAGTTCCTGGTGGGAATTGCGACGCTGGTCATGAGAGTGCCTGTTGCAATGGGCAGTTTCCATCAGGCCGTGGGGGCGCTGGTTGTGCTGGCCATGGTATACCTGGTTTTCTCTGCCGGGCGGCCTTACGCGGTTGCTGATCATTCGGAGAACGAGGATAGCCAGCGCTTGCCGGATATCCAGTCCGCAGAGACAGGCGGATGAAAGTCTGCATCGGGCAGATCAACACAACGCCAGGTGATTTTGATGGCAACCTGGCCCGGATGAAAGCGGGAATAGATGCCGCATCTGCCAGTGACTGTGACCTCGTGGTCTTTCCGGAACTGTCTATCCCGGGCTATCTCAGCCAGGACCTGATTTACAACCCGGGATTCGTTAATCGCAACCTGGGTGTGCTGCAGGAACTGGTGGACTACTCGGGTGACGTCTCCAGCAGACTGCATATTGCTGTTGGCTATATTGGGCGGCATGAAGGCGTTGGCAAACCGTTTACCAACATGGCAGCGGTCATCAGCCACGGTGAACTGCTGGCGGTCTATCAGAAACAGTTGCTGCCCTTTTATGACGTTTTTGATGAGCTGCGCTATTTTGAACCCGGAAACCAGGTCACGATGCTACCTGTCGCGGGGCGCTCTGTGGGCATCGCAATCTGTGAAGATCTCTGGAACGACAAGGGAACGGATGACTACAACTACACCAACAATCCGCTGGAGCTTTATCGTCAGGCGGG
>JAQCAK010000440.1 GCA_027621895.1 Pseudomonadota bacterium
GTGCGGGCTTTTGGTCTGCTGCCTGAATTTACCGGCGAGGGGCTGGGATCCTGGCTGATGACGAGGATGGCCGAGAAGGGGTTCGCCATGGGAGCGGGTCGTATCACGCTGCAATCTGATGTGCCGCTGGGAGACAACTTCCTGTTTCTTTGCCGCCAGCAGGGGTTTCGCCTGCAGGAAGACTAGTGGACAGGCATGATTGAAAAGGTGCCGTTGTTCTCGCCCACGATCATTCGCGTGATGTCCTCTGAGGATTGCGGTTTGCTGAACAGGTATCCCTGCACATAGTCGCAGGCATGTTCCTGGAGAAACTTCAGCTGTTCGTTGGTTTCACAACCCTCGCAGATCACCTTCAGCCCCATGGCGTGCGCCATGCGAATCATCACCCTGACGATTTCCTCATCATTCTCCGATTCGCCGATACCCCGGGTAAAGCTCTGGTCGATCTTGAGGATATCGAGCGGCAACCGACGCAGGTAATCGAGAGAGGAGTAGCCGGTACCAAAATCATCAATGGATATCTTGACGCCCAGTTCGTGCAGCTTGGTCAGTTCTTCCAGGCACTTCTCGGGGTCTTCCATGACACCGGTCTCTGTCAGTTCCAGTTCAACCTTGTCGACCGGTATCTGGTAGGTCTTCAGCATCTGCTTGAACTGTTCGCGGAATTCATCAGTTTTCAGCTGTTTCGAGGATACGTTGATCGCGATGGCCGGGCACTCACCCACTTCCTTCGTCCAGGCCATGGCCTGCTTTCAGACGGTTTCCAGCACCCATGCGCCAATATTGCCGATCTGCCCGGACTCCTCGGCGATGGGGATAAATATGTCCGGACGGATGGGGTCTGATTCCCTGGGGAACCACCGAATCAGTGCCTCTGAAGAATTGATACGCCCCAGGCGGATGTCAACGATAGGCTGGTACATCAACTGGAATTCATTGTTATCCACCGCGCTGCGCAGCAGCATCTGGATGCGCTTCTTCTCTTCCGCTTTCTGCTGCATCTCGGGTTCGAAGAAGCAGTACTGATTGCGGCCACGGGCCTTGGCACTGTCCACGGCGGAAACGCCCGCCGCCAGCAGTTCATCAGCTGCCGCCTTGTCTTTGCGGGTACTGGCGATGCCGACACTCGTCGATATGGATTCGGGTCCGCTGGGCAGATTCAGTGGTGTGGAAACACCCTGGATCACCTTTTCCGCCACCAGGGCAGCGCTTTCAGCGGAATCAAGGTCAACCAGCATGATGGCAAACTGATCTCCACCCAGGCGAGCGACCATATCCCCCGGTCGAACGGTATCTGTCAGGCGACCCGCCATGATCTTGAGAATTTCGTCACCGGCCTGCTGGCCTGACTGGTCATTGATCACGGTAAAGTGATCCAGGTCTACCACCAGGATAGCTGTCGTCCGGTCGGTGCGTGCGGCGCGGGAAAGCGCACTCTGGAGTATCTCCAGGAAGTGCGTGCGGTTGGGCAGGTCAGTCAGGGAGTCATGGTTGGCCAGGTACTGAAGCCGCTCTTCCTTGTGTCTTTCCTCCGTGACATTTTTGAAGATGACCACGGCGCCGGTGTTTTCAGCGCTTTTGTTGACGGTTTTCTCGCAGCTGATATCGACAATAAAAGTCTCGCCCTGGTAGCTCTTCCAGCGTTCCGGGTGATAGCTGGCCCGCGGCGTGATGCCGAGCGCATCGAAAATAATGGAAGAGCCGCGATCATTCTGGTTCTCGTTCTCTACCATGAAATCCTGCAGATCCTGGTTGATCAGGTCGTCGTGATTGATGGCCAGCAGTTCGCAGGCCCGCGGATTGGCAAAAATAATGCTGCCGGTCGTATCCAGGCCCAGTACACCTTCCGAGGTGGACATCAGCAGCACGTTGAAGCGGTCGTACTGTTCTTCGAGTTCACGGCGTGAGCGTTCCGCAAACTGGCGCATCTTCTCGAGCGTTGAAAGGCTGACTACCTCCATTTCCTGCTTCACCAGCAGGTTGGCCACGTACTGCAGCAGGGCGTTGACCGCGAATGCCGCCACGCCGATCAAGGCAACCTCAAAAAAGTGCTGCAGATTGTCGCTGGCGCCGATCATTCGTGTATAGGTCGCTGATGCGAATGCCAGGATTAACGCGGTGGAAGGAAACAGGTAGGAAATCTGGCCGTGAATCATGACGCCGCCGAAGGCAGCGGCGAAGATCAGCAGGCTGTCCAGGCCGCTTTCAACGCCGCCGCTGGTGATCATCAGTGCGGTAATAAAGACCAGGTCACTTAAGGTGATGCCGACAATAACCGGGGTCGTAATCCTGGCGGGATCCTGGACCAGCAGACAATAGAATCCGCTCGCAACGTTCAGGATCACATAGGCGAGCACGATGGTCTGGAAATAGTCGGGAGCGTAGGTGCCGACGAAACTCTGGTCGCCGATCTCATAGAACAGGATCATCAGCAGGAAGGAAAGGATGATCCGGTAGTAGTTATAGACACGAAGCATCGCGGCTCGCTGGGCCAGCGATTTCTGTGCTCGCTCTGCGAGCTGCTCCTGCAGTATCAGTTCTTCTGTCTGTTCCGCCGATGGAACCACATCTTCTCCTTGATTCGGCAGCACCCCGATCTTAATCCAACGGGGGGGCAGTTCACCATGGCTAATTTGCAGGTAGGCCGGATCAGCCGACCAGCTGCGCTATCCAGCGGCCTGAATTTCGACCCTCAGGTCCTCGTAGGTTGCAAAGCCGAGCGGTCTGGCGATTTTTTCCTGCCATTTCTGCTCAATGGCCTCGATAGTGTCTGCCGAGAGTCCGGCAG
>JAQCAK010000441.1 GCA_027621895.1 Pseudomonadota bacterium
AAATTCAGGTAGGCACGGTCCAGGTAGTAGGATTCCAGCTTCTCGATATCCCCCTTGAGCTTCTCGCGGGAGTACTGGTCATCCTTGGTGTACCAGGAAAACAGGCTGGGCAGCTTGAGCTCCAGCATTTCTGTCAGGGTTTCATCGTCAAAGACTGTATTGCCAACGATGTTGATATGGCGAATTCCCGAAACATTGCCCTCGTAGACATCCACCTTGATTGCCACCCTGTTGCGGGGCAGCTCTTCGACAGACGTTTCGATGCGGGCATCATATCGGCCCTGGGAGACATACTGTCGCTCCAGGTCGGCGGCGATGTGTTCCAGGGTGACCTTTTTGAATATCTGTCCTTCTGACAGCCCCGAGCTTTCGAGACCTTCCAGCAGTGCTTCCGTCTTGATCGCCTTGTTGCCATCGAATTCAATGGAATCCACCGTGGGCCTTTCTGCGACGACGATAACCAGCACGTTGCCATCACGACCAATCTGGACATCGTCAAAGGATTCCGTGGCGAACAGTGATCGGGCGATGGTCTGGATTTCCGTGTCACCAATATTGTCACCGACGCCATAGGGCACGGCACCAAACACCGTGCCTGCAGATATGCGCTGAAGGCCTTCAACCCGGATATCGGAGATGACGAACGCGGATGCCGGGGAAGCCAGCCAGAAGCTGACGAGCAGGAAGGCAATCTGGGCGATCCTGGGGATCAAATTATGCGGTACTGCCACTCAATTCTCTCTTAAAGTCTGGTGAGGTCGTTATAAAAAGCCAGGACCATGATACTGACGATCAGGAACATCCCCATCTGGAGACCCCACATCTGTACCCGCTCAGGCACCGGTCGGCCAGCGATCAGCTCGATAAAGTAATAGAGTAGATGGCCGCCATCAAGCACTGGTATCGGCAGCAGGTTAATGACCCCCAGCGAAATACTCAACAACGCAATAAAGCCGACGAAGCTCTCGAATCCAGACTCCGCCGTGGCGTTAGCCACCTGGGCGATGGTAATGGGGCCACTGAGGTTCTTTGGCGAGATCGCGCCCATGATCATCTTGCCGATGGATTCAAGGGTAAACAGGGTCACGTCCCAGGTCTTCTCAGCCGCCGGTATCCAGGCGCTGTAGAAAGGATAACTGATGGTTCGCATCATGGATTCCGGGTAAGGCACGGGTTGTACTGACGCCCCCATGAATCCGACGGTTCTGCCGTCAATCTCCAGGGTTCCCGGCGTGATGTTCAGCAGGACCCGCACGCCGTCCCTCAGGACTTCCATGGATATCCCGGTTTCCGGGGCTGCCTGAACGAGGTCAACAAGGTGTGGCCAGTCCCGGACAGGGAGAGCATCGACCGCAATAACCCGATCCCCGGCGAGCAGACCCCCTGCCTCCGCCTGACCACCGGGTGAAACACCCCCGATGACGGCAGGCACGTCAGGCTGGTAAAGATTCAGGCCCAGATCCTGTGCGGGAGAGGGTTCGTCTTCACTGGACAGCCAGTCGCTGATGGGCACGGAATAAACTGTATAGGCATCAAGACCCGCCGGCTCCCGCACCCTGATCTCAATGTTTCCTGTTTCACCCAGGCGCTCAAACAGCTGCATGTTGACCTCAGACCAGGTCCGTGTCTGACGATCGTTGATCTCCACGATTTCCTGACCCTGCTTGAGTCCGGCCCTGCCTGCTGCTGACCCCGGATCAATCTCACCGAGACGTGGCACAACACCGGTGACACCCGTTGCAAAGAGCATCCAGTACGCCAGGATAGCCAGCAGGAAATTGGCCGCAGGGCCAGCGGACACGATGGCTATCCGCTGCCAGACGGACTTGCGGTTAAAAGCCAGGTGCAGCTGGTCATCTGCAACAAATCCTTCCCGCTCATCAAGCATCTTGACGTAACCACCGAGCGGAATCGCTGCCACCGTATATTCCGTACCCGGCAGGGGTTCGTTGCTTCGAGTGCGAATCGGCAGGGGCTGCCCCTGCTCGTCAAGCACAGGGCTGGCTTCATAGGCAGGGGACTTTCCGCGCCAGGTGTAAAGTGACTTTCCAAAACCCACGCTGAATCGCAGCACATGGACATTACACAGCCGTGCCACCCAGTAGTGTCCCAGTTCATGGATGGTGACCAGGATCGAGATGGTCACAACGAGCGCCAGGACTGTTTCAATAAATTCAATCATTTACGTATTGTATTCGTTGATTCGGGCTGTGTCCCTTCCGGAACGCCAGCATCAGGTCCTAAGACAGGTAATTGGGCTGAAAGTGCCACGTTCAGGCCCAGTTCGCCCAGGACAGGTACAGGACAAAAGCCGGACTCGCTGACAGCAGACCGTCGATACGATCCAGGAATCCACCATGTCCCGGCAGCAGCTGGCTCGAGTCCTTGATATCGCGATGTCGTTTGAACATGCTGATGCTGAGGTCGCCCAGTACAGAAATCATCGCAACGATACCTGCTGCCAGCAGATAGAATGCGCCTTCTGCACTGCCAGGATCCGGTCGCCCAAGCCAGAGTGACATGGCTACCGCAATCACGAGTGCGGTCAGGAGGCCACCAAAGAAGCCAGCCCAGGATTTTCCGGGACTGACCCGCGGTGCCAGCTTTCGCTTGCCCAGTGCGCGACCTGAAAAGTAGGCACCGATGTCTGCACCCCAGATGAGGAAAAACAGCAGGCAGATCAGGAAT
Organism: Pseudomonadota bacterium; assembly: GCA_027621895.1. Lineage (GTDB taxonomy): Bacteria > Pseudomonadota > Gammaproteobacteria > Pseudomonadales > Azotimanducaceae > UBA9659. The sequence continues at coordinate 2,689 of JAQCAK010000441.1, forward strand.
GCACTGTCAGGCATCTGTTTCAGGCTGGACAGCGCAACCCAGCCTGGCAGCAGTATCCAGAACCCCAGCAGCAGAATGACCGGCTG
>JAQCAK010000008.1 GCA_027621895.1 Pseudomonadota bacterium
ACCCGTCGCAGCCAGGCGAGCCTCGAGCATCCGGACGTTCTCCTGACCTTCCGCCAGCAGCTCATTTGACCGCTCGAGCTTCAGCTGCACCTCGTAAAGCGTGTAGCCACCGATACCCATCATGATGGCCATGAGCACGATCACAAACACCAGCATTCCGTTGAAGTTGCTTTGTTTTGGCGCTTTCGTCTGCCCACCACGACGATAGGACGCAACCTCGTCCTGTGCGGGCTTGATCGAGGGAATGTTCGGGTTTTCAGCCATCAAATTTCTATTTCAGTTATTCAGTCAGGGGCAAATCCCAACTGCGGGTTATCCAACAAAAAGGGCCCCGTCAGGAGCCCTTCATACATTTCTGCAGAGTGGCTACAGCATCACCATCAGCCCATAAAGCACAGCGGTCAAGGCTACACTACAAGTGATCACGCCGCCTACACTGGTCATCGGTCCCTGCTTGCCGAATATCGCATTGCCCTCCAGGGCAAAAATAAGCAGCATCACGACACCCAGGCCAACGGTACTGGCATCAGCCACCAGGCCATTGGACAGGTGACTGGAAGATCCCATGAAGAACAGCATTGGACCGGAAAACAGGGTATTGGTTCGCGATGCCAGCCCTGCCTTCGGAGCCGCCGCTGCAGCCTCAGGAAGTGCCTCGCCACCCTGCGCGACCTGGGTTGCAGAAGCGATCACGATCTTCTGGTTTGGCCAGATAATCAGCCAGACGTTCAGGAACATCAGGGTACCCAGTGTTGCACCCACCGTGATGTCATAAGAGATACCGGTATGGCGATAAGCCAGCAGCACACAACCCGTCAGGAACGTAAACATGGCTCCCCAGCGGAACCACCAGAGCGCCCGGGGAACCAGCTTCTGGATAGCGCCGGAGCGATGATCAGCCTCGGCCTCCTTGAAATACTCCGTCTGAACGAAGTTGAAATAGTAAAGAAGACCTATCCAGGTAATCCCCGCCAGGAAATGGCCCCAGCGAAACAGATAATCAAGTCCGTAACTCGTAAACAGTGGTATGTCACCCATGGAATTTCCCTCTCTCGTTATTTTTTTCGGGGCAACTGCAAGACCTGACCCCGCAGTTATAGCGAACCATCATAGCATAGGCGGAATAAGAGCGAAGCCTGAATTTTCCCGTTGTCAACCGTGAACCGCCCAAAAAAAACCCCGCAGAAAGCGGGGTTTTTTTGGCTGGTGTGGCCGCGACCTCGATCGCTGGCTTTCAGCAGAGGCCCGAAGACCGTCTTACATCATGCCGCCCATGCCGCCCATGCCGCCCATATCAGGCATTGCAGAACCGCCATTTTCTTCCACGACCTCGGTGATCATACATTCAGTCGTGATCATGAGACCGGCCACAGAGGCAGCAGCCTGCAGTGCGGTACGGGTTACTTTCGCAGGATCGGGGATACCGAACGCGATCATGTCACCATACTCACCGGTGGCAGCATTGTAGCCCTCGTTGCCTTTCATCTGCTTGACCTTGTCGACAACAACAGAAGCCTCGGCACCGGCATTGGTCACGATCTGACGCATCGGGGCTTCCATGGCACGACGTGCCAGGTTGATACCCACGTTCTGGTCTTCGTTGTCACCGGTCAGGCCTTCAACGGCAGCCAGCGCACGAATCAGGGCAACACCACCACCCGGTACAATGCCTTCTTCAACAGCAGCACGGGTTGAGTGCAGCGCGTCTTCAACGCGAGCTTTCTTCTCTTTCATCTCGACTTCAGTGGCAGCGCCCACCTTGATGACGGCTACACCGCCAGCCAGTTTGGCAACTCGCTCCTGCAGCTTCTCTCGATCGTAGTCAGAAGAAGTTTCCTCGATCTGCGTACGAATCTGGTTCACCCGCGCTTCGATGTCATCAGACTTGCCGGCACCATCAACGATCGTGGTGTTTTCCTTGGTCAGGGAGATTCGCTTGGCCTGGCCCAGGTCATCCAGGGTCGCGCCTTCCAGTGACAGACCGACTTCTTCAGAGATGACGGTACCACCGGTCAGGATTGCGATATCCTGCAGCATTTCCTTGCGACGATCACCAAAACCGGGCGCCTTGGCAGCAGCCACCTTGACGATGCCACGCATGTTGTTGACCACCAGGGTAGCCAGGGCTTCGCCTTCAACATCCTCGGCGATAATCATCAGCGGCTTGCCGGACTTGGCGACAGCTTCGAGTACCGGCAGCAGATCACGAATGTTTGAGATCTTCTTGTCGAAGAGCAGCACGTAAGGATCTTCCAGTTCAGCACTCATGCTTTCCTGGCTGTTGATGAAGTAGGGAGACAGGTAACCGCGGTCGAACTGCATGCCTTCAACCACGTCCAGTTCGTTCTCAAGACCACTGCCTTCTTCAACAGTGATAACGCCTTCCTTGCCGACCTTGTCCATGGCTTCAGCAATGATGTCACCCACCTGGGTATCACTGTTGGCAGAAACGCTGCCCACCTGGGCAATCGACTTGGAGTCTGAACAGGGTACTGCCAGCTTCTCAATTTCTTTAACGGCTGCTGCAACGGCTTTATCGATACCGCGCTTCAGATCCATCGGGTTCATACCCGCGGCAACTGATTTCAGACCCTCGTTCAGGATGGCCTGGGCCAGCACCGTGGCCGTCGTTGTGCCGTCACCGGCAACATCAGAAGTCTGGGAAGCCACTTCCTTGACCATCTGGGCGCCCATGTTTTCAAACTTGTCTTTCAGTTCAATTTCCTTGGCAACTGAAACACCGTCCTTGGTCACCGTGGGTGAGCCAAATGACTTGTCCAGAACCACGTTCCGGCCCTTGGGGCCGAGAGTGACCTTCACCGCGTCAGCCAGGGTGTTTACACCTGCCAGCATTTTGCGACGGGCTGAGTCACCGAATTTCACATCTTTAGCTGTCATATTAAAAAATCCTCAATCTATTCCGTTATTACTTGGCTTACTCGATGACACCGAATACTTCGCTTTCCGTCATGATCAGCAGCTCTTCGCCGTCCAGCTTCACTGAACTGCCCGCGTACTGGCCAAAAAGCACCTTGTCACCCACCTTCAGGTCGACGCCCTGCACACTGCCGTTATCCAGCTTCTTGCCGGGTCCAACGGCGAGCACTTCACCCTGCTGTGGCTTTTCTGCTGCAGATCCAGGGATAACAATCCCTCCGGCAGACTTGGTTTCTTCTTCCGTGCGTCGGATAACGACACGGTCACTAAGAGGACGGATCATTTATTTCTCCTGATGTTGATATTCATTCCTCGCCGGGCCAGCTTCTGGCCAGGCAAACCAAAGATCGCTAATCTCTCCCAGGGCCTTTAAAAACGAGGCATTGAGACAATTATTAGCACTCTCCGCTTGAGAGTGCTAATAATAGGGTCAGATTTAGCAGAGTCAAGGCGAGAGTGCTAATTTATTGCGATCAACATGACAGACTGGACCCCGAAAGCCAGCACGAACGGGGCTGACTGACATGCCGGCGTCCCAGGAAAAGGTCCAGCGCCGTGTCTGGCAGATGGTGAACCAGATTCCCCACGGCCAGGTCGCCACCTATGGGCAGATTGCGCGACTCGCTGGTCTGCCGAGCCACGCCCGACTGGTGGGCCGGATACTTTCCCGGCTGCCTGCCGATACGCGAATTCCCTGGCATCGCGTGGTCAATGCGCAGGGGAAAATCACTAACCCTGCTGGAGCCAGGCAGCAGCAGCGCCTGGAATCAGAGGGTATTGGCCTGGTCAATGGCCGGGTCAGCCTGCAGCATTTCGGCTGGAACCCGGGGACAGGGGATCCCTGAATCACACCGACGGCGATGCCGGTGTCGTCTGTCGTCCCAGCCAGCGCACCAGCAGAATCGCAGGCAGGCCGAGGAGCGCGGCCACGATAAAGAACTCAAAGTAACCGAAGTTCTCAACCACGATCCCGGAGAAGCCCGAAACAAACTTGCCCGGCAGGGTCATCAGGGAGCTGAACAGGGCGTACTGGGTGGCAGTGTAGGCCCGGTTCGTGAGACTCGACAGGTAGGCGATAAATGCCGTTGCGGCAAACCCGCCGGAGATGTTGTCAGCCGAAATAACGATCACCAGGTAGGATATCTCCGGCTGCAGCAGGGACAGCCCGGCAAACAGCAGATTCGTCGAAGCGACCGCAACAGCGCCTACCAGCAGCGGCCGCATGATGCCCCACTTGACCACCAGAGCGCCGCAGATGAAAGAGCCAGCGATACTCATGAAGAAACCAAACAGCTTCGCCACATTGGCAATGTCGGTCTTGGAGTACCCCATATCCAGGTAGAAGGGATTCGCCATGATACCCATGGCAATATCACTGAGCCGGAAGACGGCAATGAAAACCAGAATGACCAGCGCGAGTCGTCCCTGACGGACGAAAAACTCGCGGAACGGCCCGGTCACCGCGTCCGCGAACCAGGCCGCGAGACCAGCTCCTGTCAGGGTAATCTCCCGGCTCACCCGGTCTCGCACCGGTTCTTCCACCAGCAGGATGGTCACCACCCCAACCAGCACCAGTGACGCCATGAACAGGTAGGACAGCCGCCAGGAAAGAAACTCCGCCAGATACAGCGCGCCGGCGCCCGCAGCCAGCAGCGCCACCCGGTAACCGAAGACGTAAGACGCGGACATGGCACCCTGGTGTGCCGGTACCGCCGCTTCAATCCGGTAGGCATCTATCGCTACATCCTGGGTCGCCGACGAAAAAGCGACCAGCAACGCGGCCAAACTGAGCGCCAGCAACTGTGCCGGACCGGTGAACGCCATCAAGCAGAGTCCCGCGGCGATGCCACTCTGCGCCAGCAGTATCCAGCTGCGGCGCTGGCCCAGCAGAGCGGTCAGGATCGGCAGCTTCAGCGAATCAACAACCGGCGCCCACAGCACCTTGATGGAGTAGGTGATCCCCACCCAGGCAAAAAAACCGATCGTCGAACGACTGACATTGCCTTCCGTCAGCCAGGCAGTCAGCGTTGAAAACACCAGCAGAAACGGCAGCCCACCGGAAAACCCGAGGAACGCCATGGCGATCACCCGCGGCTGGGTGTAGATCAGGAGTGTTTCCCTCCAGCTGATCTTCTCTGCGGTTTCCACTGACCGAATCAGTCGCGGAAGTTATTGAACTGCAGGGGAACCTCCAGCTCTGCTTCCCTGAGCATGGCCATGACCTCCTGCAGGTCATCCCGCTTTTTACCTGTCACCCTCAGCTTCTCGCCCTGGATGGCAGCCTGCACTTTCATCTTCCTGTCCTTAATCATCTTCACGATCTTCTTGGCCAGCAGACTTTCGATACCCTGCTGAATACGTACATTGCGATGCAGCAGCTTGCCGACGTGTTCCTGATCAGCCACATCCAGGGCCCGGGGATCAATCTTTCGAGCCACGAACTTGGAACGCAGAATGTCGATCATCTGGTCCAGCTGGATATCCGCTTCCGCCGTTAACCGGATAACCTCATCGTTCCGCTCGAACCGGGCATCCACACCTCGAAAATCAAACCGCGTGGACAGCTCCCGGTTGGCCTGATCAACAGCATTGGTCACCTCGTGCCAATCCACCTCAGAGACAACGTCAAATGTGGGCATGTTGTTTTTCCTCTTTATTCTTTAAACTAGATTTCCTCACGCTGGCGGGAGCCAACAGCCAATGCTGCCGGCCAGCATACCAACTGCACAAGTGAACCACTATGTTTGAACTGCCCGTCGTTGTCGTCAAGGGCGCTAACTCCATACTCGATTTTTTCGATGACGATCTGCTGAAATTCTCAAACAACCGAGTCTGCTTCGGTGCAGTGAACGCGCTCCAGATACTGGAAGATTCCCCCGCAAATGTCGTCATCACCGAGATGATGGTCGGTGACATGACCGGCATTGAGCTGGCCGAGGCCATCAGGGACATCGACAGCGAGCGGGACCACTACACCTACATCATCCTGATCGGTGCCGTGAATCCTGAGCGGGTACAGCAGGACAGTTTCCACCGCGCCGTGGACTCGATCACCGGCACCAAGCGCGTTGACGTACTGGAGCATTTGACCCTGGCCGGCGCGCGCATCTCGGATCAGATCAACAAACTCAAGAGTTCCAATGCCGCGCTCCAGAACCTCTGCCGGGATCTCCGTAAAGGTCAGCTGCTGGATCCGCTGACCGGTATCGGCAACCGGGAATATGCAGAACATGCGCTGAACGACACGATTCGCCAGGTAGAATCCCGCGGCGGCGCAGCCTGTCTGGTACTGGTTTCAGTAGACAACTACGATGACATCAAGCAGGCCTACGACACGACCGTGGCCGGCGAACTCATTGTTGCGGTTTCAGAAAGAATCCAGCACCTGGTGCGGCCGCTGGATGTTGTGACCTATTACTCACCGGGTCTGTTTGCCCTGGTGCTGATGCAGCCTTCCATCGAACAATGCACAGCACAGTGCTACGAAAGAATATTCGATGGCATACGCCTGAAGAGCTACGGCACTGCCGCCGGTTTCCAGGACGTGACTATCGGCATGAGCATCTGCGCGGCGACCGCCGAAACAGGCGCGCCAACACCCCAGACCATGATTGACCTGGCCATGGCCAATCTTGACGAATCTGTGCAGAAGGAACGCATCATGGTTCACCACATTAAACCGGAGTAGCCAGAGAAAAATGGGCAAGCGACTATCAAAAATTTACACGCGAACCGGCGACAAGGGTGAAACCGGGCTTGGCGATGGCTCGCGGGTCCCCAAGACACATCCGAGAGTTGAGGCGATGGGCAGCGTTGACGAACTCAACAGCATAGTGGGTCTGGTCGTCGAGGAACTGCTCATGGAGGACGAGGAAGCGCTGCAGCCCGTGGCGGACTTTCTGCGGTCACTGCAACACCGGATATTCGACCTGGGTGGTGAATTGTCTATCCCCGGATTCGAAATCGTGACCGCTGATCACGTCAAAGCGATTGAGACCGCGCTGGATGATCTGAACCAGCATCTGCCCCCGCTTGAGAACTTCATCCTGCCCGGCGGTTCACGTCTGATCGCCAACTGCCATATGGCCAGGGCAATCTGCCGCCGGGCAGAACGCAATGTGGCCGCACTTGCCGAGGTAGAAACGGTCAACACTGCTGCCATGGAGTTTCTGAACCGGCTGTCTGACTATCTGTTCGTGGTCGCCAGAAGCTGCGCACGCATCACCGGCGTGGCTGAAGTACTCTGGCAAAAGGGCTGAACTGGCTGTTCCCGCTGACTGCGGCCGGCTACTGACCGGGTTGCCTGATCTCTATCGAGCCATCCACATGCACATCCCGTTGCGGGAATGCGATCACAATGCCGGCATCAGTCAGCAAGCGATTGATCTCGAACCGAATATCTGATCGCACCACCCGGGCATTCTTCTCAGCCAGCACATTAACCCAGAAGAAAGCCTCGAATATCAGGGCGTTGTCTCCAAAGTCCTCAAAAATAATCTGGATAGGAGGCTCATCAAGGGTCAGTGGATGTTCTTTGACCGCCTGGTAAAGCAGGTCTCTGACCTTTTCAACAGGAGACCCATAGCAGACCCCCACCCTGACAAGGCATCGCAGCAGCTGATCGCGCAGGGTCCAGTTTACTACTGTTTCTTCCAGCAGCTTCGAATTAGGCACCAGCAGGTGGACTCCATCCACCCGGCGGATGCGGGTCGAACGGGTATTGATCTGTTCCACGGTGCCGAAGACATCGCCGAGTTCAATGAAGTCATTGATACGGATCGGCCTTTCCCAGATCAGGATCCAGCCGCTGATAAAGTTGTTCACAATATTCTGGGCGCCAAAGCCGACGCCGATAGCCACCGCACCGGAGACAAAGGCAAAGGCCGTCAGCGGCACGTTGATCAGGTCGAGCATGGTAATGAACAGGATGATCATGCCAAGAATAAAGATCGCCCGGCGAACCAGCTGGACAATGTCCGCATTCACGCCCCTGCGGGTCATGGCACCAACCGCGGCCCGGCCCACCCAGCCAACCAGCAGGTATCCAAACAACAGGACCGTGGGAATCAGCAGCAGTTGCCCGACTGTGACCTCGTACCCGGAGACACGGATCAGGACGAGGTTAAGATAATGCTCCAGTAGTTCCATCTCAGAGCCAGCGCTTGATCTTGAAGAAGGTGATCACAAAAGCGGTCACCAGCACCATGGAAGTCGCCACCATGAAGAACGCGTCCGGGTACTCAAGGCCCGGCAGGCCCATGACATTCATGCCGAAGACACCGGTGACGAAGGTAATCGGCAGGAAGATTGCCGCCACGATGGACAGTGCGTACATGCGATTATTCTGTTCTTCCATCGAGATGTTCATCATCTCTTCCTGCAGGACGAGCGCTCGTTCTTTCACCAGATCGAGGTCTTCAAGATAACGCGTCATGCGGTCTATCTGCTCCCGCAGCTGAAACGATTCCTCTCCTCGCTTCACCGCCCGACTCTGCGAGTACAGCGCTTCAAGTGCATCCCGCTCCGGTGCCAGGTATCGGCGCACACCGGCTATTTCGCGGCGAAGTGCAGAGTTTTTCGCCCCAGTCGTATAGTCCCGGGTTTCGATGAAACTCACCTCAAGCGACTCCAGCTGGGCTTCAACCTCATGGACATACTCGCCAATCCTGTTGGCGATCTGGCCGATCAACTCGTTGACGAGTGACTGGACAGAGTCAGGGCCAGCCCCGTTCAACAAATCGCTTCTGACATCCTGAACGGACATCAGCTTGCGTTGACGCACTGAGTGAGATAAGCCGATTCTCCTCGTACCACATCCGAAGGGAGACCATGTCTTCCGGATCAGAACCGGGATTCATGTTGATACCGCGCATCACCAGCAGCGTGCCCTTGTCTGTCACCATTGCCCGGGGCCGGGTATCAGGCCGGGTCAGTGATTCCCTGATCTGCTCAGGCAGACCCAGCTGCGCCAGTATCTGGTCAATCGAATCAAAGGAATAATCCAGGTGGATCCAGTGAAGACCTTGCGGCGCTTTCTCTATCGGCAGGCCGCGGCCCTGTCCATCAAGTTCAAGACCAAAGACAAAACACGGATCATCATGCACCATGAGTAACGCCAGCGAAGAAGCTATGAATTACAGTATAACCCGCCTGATATCGGACAGAACCCGCGCCAGGTAATTTGTAAATCTGGCAGCCTCGGCCCCATCGATCGCCCTGTGATCGTAGCTGAGGGACAGGGGCAGGAGGGTCCTGGGCTCGAAGCTCTCACCATTCCACACCGGCGACACCTTTGAGCGGGACACACCCAGGATCGCGACTTCCGGCGCATTCACAATCGGCGTAAAAGCTGTGCCGCCGATTCCACCCAGGCTGGAAATAGTGAAAGTCGCCCCCTGCATGGCATCCATCGGCAGTTTCTTGTCTCGTGCCTGGGCCGCCAGCGCCGCACTTTCCTGTGCCAGTTCGATGACACCCTTCTGATCTGCATTTTTCAGCACGGGCACCACCAGGCCATCGTCTGTCTCCACAGCGATACCGATATTGAAGTACCGTTTGATCACCAGGTGGTCGTAGTCCGGGGCAATGGAGGAATTAAACTGCGGATAGGTTTTCAGCGCATCGACGACAGCGCAGATAAGAAATGCCAGTGGCGTCAGTTTGATATCCTGCTTCTTCAGCTCCTCATTCTGGCTTGAGCGAAACGACTCCAGATCGGTGATGTCGGCCTCATCAAACTGCGTTACATGGGGCACGTTCAACCAGCTGCGATGCAGGTTTCGCGCGCTGGCCTTGCGGATCCGACTCAGTGGTTTCTGCTCCACCTCTCCCCATTTGCTGAAATCCACCAGAGGAATCTCCGGAATACCAGCGCCTGCAGATGAGGGCCCGTCACCTTCCTGGAGCTGTTTCTTCACATAGGCCTGGATATCTTCCTTGAGGATACGGCCCTTGCGGCCGGAACCCGTCACCCTGTCGAGTTTGACCCCGTACTCACGGGCCTGCTTCCTGACCGCCGGGCCTGCATGCACCGTCGCTGCCTCGTCCTTCGGCGGCACGGTGGATGGCGGCGCCAGCTTCCTGGGTTCGGCCTTTTCACCGGTAGCGGTCCGGGCAGGTTCCGGATCGGGTGTAGTATGGGCTTTTGCTGCTTTGTCTGCTGCTGTGTCTGCTGCTTCGGCATTCGCGGGACTGTCAGCGGCGTCTGCGGTGCTGTCATCAGTTTCGTCGGCAGCTTTAAAACCGGCAATGGTCATCAGCGGGTCGCCTTCCTTGACCTCGTCTCCCTCGTGAACCAGCACCTCAGCCACCACCCCGGCCGTCGAGGCCGGGATTTCCATGCTCGCCTTGTCCGACTCAAGCACCACGATGGAATCACCTTCTTCCACCGAATCACCGCGCTGGACCAGGATTTCCACCACGACAACTTCGGCCGCATCGCCCACATCGGGCACTGAAATCATGGTAGCGGTTTCCACTTTCGGGGACCGGCTATCGCCGGCTGCCGTGGGTTGCGCTTCGTCAGCTGATTCACTCCCGGATGCCGAAGCCCCGTCTTGTTTATCGCCTTTGCTTTCCGGTTCTTCTTTGCTTTCCGGCTCTTCTACATCACCTGTTTCAGCAGCTTCCGTTTCGCCGGCGGTTTCTATCTCGCAAATCAGTGAGCCTTCCTCGACCGAGTCGCCCTCGCTGATGGAAATCGATGTGATCTTGCCGGCACAGGGAGAAGGTATCTCCATGCTGGCCTTGTCAGACTCCAGCACCACCAGTGACGCATCGGCTTCAACCTGATCACCAACGGCAACAAGAATCTCAACGACTTCAACATCGTTGGCGTCCCCTACATCCGGTACCAGTACTTTTTCAATCATTTCTGGGTCCTAGAGTGTTGCCGGATCGGGTTTGTCAGGATTGATGCCGTAGTCATTGATCGCCTTCGTGACCTGGCTCGCTTCGATCACATTGTCCTGAACCAGAGCGGACAGTGCAGCGACCACGATGTAGTGCCGGTCTACCTCAAAGAACTTTCGCAGGCGGGATCGTGTATCGCTGCGCCCGAAACCATCGGTACCCAGAACACTGTAGGTGCGCGGCACAAACTCGCGGATCTGGTCCGCGTAGGTCTTCATATAGTCTGTAGAAGCCACGACCGGACCCTGGGTGTCTTCCAGGCACTGTTCCACGTAACTGCGCCGCGGCTTTTCTTCCGGATGAAGCATGTTCCAGCGATGCACCGACAGTCCTTCCCGGCGCAGCTCATTGAAACTGGTGACACTCCAGATATCCGCCGTGATACCGAAATCTTCCTTAAGCAATTCGGCAGCCGCGATTGATTCCCGCAGAATGGTCCCCGAACCCAGCAGCTGTACGACCTTCTTCGAACGGGCGGTTGAGTTCTTCTGGATGCAGTACATCCCCTTGATGATGCCTTCCTGAACATCCTCCGGCATCGGGGGCTGCTCGTAGTTCTCGTTCATGACCGTGATGTAGTAGTACCGCGGCAGTTTCTGTTCGAACATTTCTTTCATGCCGTGCTGGATGATCACAGCCAGTTCATAGGCATAGGTTGGATCGTAGGAAACACAGTTGGGCACCGTGGAGGCGAGCACATGGCTGTGCCCATCCTGGTGTTGCAGACCCTCACCATTGAGCGTGGTACGGCCAGACGTACCGCCCAGCAGAAAGCCCCGCGCCTGCAGATCACCCGCCGCCCAGCAGAGGTCGCCGATCCGCTGGAAGCCGAACATCGAATAGAAGATATAAAAAGGTATCAGCGGTGTTTCATTGTTGCTGTAGGAAGTCGCGGCCGCCAGCCAGGCCGCGAAAGCACCGCCCTCGTTAATGCCCTCTTCCATCACCTGGCCGGTCTTGTCTTCACGGTAATACATGATCTGACCGGCATCCGTGGGTTCGTACAGCTGTCCTTCCGAGGAGTAGATACCCAGCTGCCGGAACATGCCTTCCATACCAAAGGTCCGGGCCTCGTCCGGGACGATCGGCACGATTCGCTCGCCGATCTGCTTGTCCTTGATCAGCGCCGAGAGGATGCGGACGAAAGCCATGGTGGTGGAAATCTCACGATCGCCGGAACCCTTGGTGATGTTTTCAAGGATGGACAGATCCGGAATCTGCAGCGCGGTGAAATCGGCTTTCCGGCGCGGCAGGTAGCCACCCAGCCGTTCCCGGCGTTGTCGCAGGTAACGCATTTCGGTGCTGTCTTCCGGCGGCCTGTAATAGGGCACTTTCTCAAGGTCAGCGTCAGGAATCGGGATATCAAAACGATCCCGGAATTCCTTCAGCGCATCGAGATCGAGTTTCTTGACCGAGTGGGTGAAATTCTGCGCCTCGCCCGCCAGCCCGAGGCCATAGCCCTTGACTGTTTTCGCGAGTATGACCGTGGGCTGGTCCTTGTGCTTTACCGCGGCGTCATAGGCCGCATAGACCTTGTAGGGATCATGGCCGCCGCGATTCAGGCGGGCAATGTCGGCATCGGTCAGGTGTTCGACCATTTCCAGCAGTTCGGGATACTTGCCGAAAAAATGCTCCCGTGTGTAAGCGCCTGAGCGGCTCTTGTAATTCTGGTACTCACCGTCAACCGCCTCGTCCATGCGCTGCTGCATGAGCCCGAGCTTGTCTTTTTCGAACAGCGGATCCCACATCCGTCCCCAGACAACCTTGATCACATTCCAGCCAGCACCTCGGAACACGCCCTCGAGCTCCTGAATGATCTTGCCGTTACCCCTGACAGGCCCGTCGAGCCGCTGCAGGTTACAGTTCACAATAAAGATCAGGTTATCCAGCTCTTCCCGACCCGCCATCGCGATGGCACCCTGGGATTCAGGCTCATCCATTTCGCCATCACCGATAAAACACCACACCTTGCGATCACTCTCAGGCGCCAGCCCGCGAGCCTGAAGGTACTTCATGATGTGTGCCTGGTAGATCGCCTGCAGCGGACCCAGCCCCATTGAAACGGTGGGGAACTGCCAGTAGTCCGGCATCAGCCAGGGATGGGGGTATGAGGACAGACCATCACCGTCGACTTCCTGGCGAAACTTGTCGAGCTGCTCTTCGGTGAGATTCCCCTCCAGGTATGAGCGGGCATAGATACCGGGCGCTGAATGTCCCTGGATATAGATCAGGTCACCCTGCTGCTCGTCTGTCGCCCCCCGAAAAAAGTAATTAAAACCAACATCATAGAGGGTCGCGCTGGACTGGAATGTAGAAATGTGACCGCCCAGGGTGCCGTCTTTAAGGTTGGCACGCATCACCATGGCCATGGCATTCCAGCGGATCAGCGAGCGAATACTGCGCTCGAGGAACAGGTCCCCCGGCATCCGGGCCTCATTCTCCAGGGGAATGGTGTTTCGATAGGGTGTATTGATGGCATAGGGCAGCTGCGCCCCCGTTTCCGTGAACTTGGATGACAGGCGCTGCAGCAGGTATTGCGCCCGCTCGACGCCTTCCGTCTCCAGCACCGACTCAATGGAATCTATCCATTCCTCGGTTTCAACAGGATCTATGTCGCCCTTTTCCATCTAAACCTCCGGGTACGCCTACACCTGCGACAGCCGCTCGAACTGCAGCGTGAAAGACCCATTTTAAAGAAACGCACAGCGATGTGCTGCACTTAGCTCAGTCGTGCAGCAGATTGCACAGGGATTTTATGCCTTTCAACATTCTGAACCCGGGACGCGTAATCAGTGACGCATCTATATAACGAATCCGGTCACTCCAGCCCAGTCGTTGCCATTCGTCAGCCCAGCGCGTGGCAAAGCCCTCAAACGGACTGGCCACCACAATATAGTCAGGCTGCGCTTCCACCACACTTTCGAGCGAGACCATGGGTACCGGTATCGCCAGGTCACCGAAGACATTGCGCGCCCCACAGGCCGACAGTGCCTGCCCGATGAGGTGAGCGTTGTTGACACTGTACAGCTGGGTATCAGAAATCTGGAAAAACACGTCCTGGGCGGGGTCGGACCTGGCGTGATCCAGGTTACCCAGGGTTTCGCGAAATTCCGCTGCCAGCCCGACTCCCGTCGCTTCCTCGCCGACCAGGATGCCGATCCGCTCGAGGTTGGTCGCAATCTCTTCCAGACTGCTGGCCTCGTTCAGGTAAACCGCGAGGCCCAGCGACTTGAGCCGCTCGACAGTCCGCCGGTTGCCCCCGGTGGACCAGGCGAGGATCAGGTCCGGCGATATCTCGACCACGGCTTCCAGGCTGAGTGAAAACGCATCTCCCAGCTGCGGAATAAGGGCAGCCTCGGCCGGGAAATCCGAGTGCCGAACGGTCGCCACGACCCTGTCACCAGCCCCCAGGGAGAACATCATCTCTGTCAGGTGCGGCGCAAGACTCACAACCGTCCTGGCTGGTGCGGACAGGACCACCTGATGGCCCAGGTCATCCACTACCCGGATTTCTGCCTTCGCAGATCCTGCCAGCACCAGCAGGATGCAGCTGCAGAAAAAAACATGGTGCTTCAACACGGCAGCTTCAACAGGTGAGGGCCCCCGCCAGGGATCGCTTCAGTCGCCACCAGTCGAAAGCCGGGCCCGGATCCGTTTTTCGCCCGGGCGCAATATGGCAGTGACCCGCCAGCTGGGTGATGCCGTAACGCTTGATCAGCATCACACAGGCATAAACCAGCACTGAATACTGAACATCGGTGTAACCCGACTGATCGGTACCCTCGAGTTCAATACCTACGGCAAAATCATTGCAGGCATGGCGTCCCAGCCAGGCTGATTCACCCGCGTGCCAGGCACGCCGATCAAACGGCACATACTGGATCAGCGAGCCGTCGCGACGGATATACAGGTGACTGCTGACCCTGACACCCTCGAGGTCAGCCAGTGCGCCTGTGGCATCCAGGCGATTGGTAAACAGCTCGGTCACCGCATCACCGGCAAACTCGCCAGGTGGCAGGCTGATGCCATGGACCACGATCAGGCTGATTTCCCCCGCCGGCCGCGCATCCTGGTTCGGGCTTTCCACAAACTTTGCCCCAACCAGGCGATGTTCAACTATGTTCAAACGGTTCTCTCGCGTTTCACAAATCGACGTGATCTTATCATCCCGATAGAATACCGCCTCGCCCAGACAACACGGATATCCATGGATACCAGACGAACCGGCCAGGGCATGATGACCATCGGCGTGATTCTTGGCATGGTAATGCTGACGTGGTTCTTCGCGGGCGGGGAAGAAAAACAGCGCAATCCGAACATGAATCCGGAATCCCAGTTCAGCGCCCAGGCCGTCGAGGTCCCCCTGAAGCAGAACCGCTGGGGACATTACCTGGTCACCGGTGCGATCAATGGCGAACCCGTGGATTTCCTGCTGGACACGGGTGCAACCGATGTCGTGATTCCAGAGGCAACGGCACAGCGCCTGAACCTGCCCTACGGCCGTGCCGGCAAGGCCATGACCGCCAACGGACCCGTCACGGTTTACCAGACAGTCATTGGCGACCTGGAGATTGGTGGCATCCACCTCAGAAATGTCAGGGCAAGCATCAACCCCGGCATGGGCGATCTGGAGATACTGCTGGGCATGAGCGCCCTTCGGCAGATTGAATTTACACAACAGGGTGAGATGCTGACCCTTCGCCAGCATTCGGGATAATACGATGGATTACCTGACGGG
>JAQCAK010000442.1 GCA_027621895.1 Pseudomonadota bacterium
CGGTCTGGATCTGCGTGGTGGCGTTCACTTCCTGATGGAAGTCGACACCGAATCGGCCATTGCCGAGCGGGTTGAGGCGGTGGAGCAGGAAATCAAGCGCATGCTTCGTGATCCTGAAGATCGCATTCGGTATACCGGATTCACTTCTCCAGAGACCCGGGTGCTGGAAATCTCGTTCTCCGATGAAGACCTGCGGGATCGCGCCAGGACCAAGATCCAGGAACGCTATCCCAACTACCTGATAGAGAACCCACCGGACAGGAACCCGCTTGTTCGATTGACCGTGGACGAGGCCAGCATTCGCCAGATGGAAGATTTTGCCGTTCAGCAGAACCTGGTGGCCATTCGTAACCGCGTGAACGAACTGGGTGTGGCGGAACCGCTGGTCCAGCGCCTGGGGCGTAATCGAATCGTGGTCGACCTGCCGGGTGTGCAGGACACGGCAGAGGCCAAGCGAATCCTGGGCAAGGTGGCGACGCTGGAATTCCGGATGGAAGCAACGCCGGATGCACCAAGATCATCGACCTTTGAAATGGAATACGAGGGATTCACGACCCGTCTCGAAAACGACGTGATCCTGCGGGGTGACCGGGTGCTTGATGCGCAGGTGGGATTCGATCCTGACTCGGGGCTGCCCCAGGTCAACATTACCCTGGACGGAGACGGCGGCGAGCTGATGCATCGCGCAACCCGCCATGATGTAGGCCGCCGCATGGCGGTGGTCTTTATCGAGACCAAGACCCGTAACGTCAAGGTCATCGAGGATGGCCAGGAAGTCCTGAAGCCTGAATCCTATGTGGAGAAACGGGTCATCAGCCTGGCAACCGTGCAATCCGCACTGGGGGTCAGGTTCCGGATCACCGGTCTGCAGGCCGGTGAGGCTCGCGAACTGTCGCTGCTGCTGCGGGCCGGTGCCCTGGCGGCGGACATGTTCATCGCCGAGGAGCGGACAGTCGGTGCCAGCCTGGGTGCCGAGAATATCGAGCTGGGCGCGATTTCCGTTGGCGTCGGTCTCGGGCTGGTTGTGCTGTTTATGCTGGTTTTCTACAAGATGTTCGGACTGGCAGCGAACCTGGCCCTCGCCGCCAACCTGGTGCTGTTGGTTGCCATCATGTCGGCGCTCTCGGCAACGCTCACCCTGCCTGGTATTGCGGGGATCGTACTGACGGTCGGTATGGCGGTTGACGCCAACGTGCTGATCTTCTCGCGAATCAAGGAAGAGCTGAACAATGGCATGCCGCCGCAACAGGCTATCAATGCGGGCTTTGAAAGAGCTTTCGTCACGATCCTGGATGCCAACCTGACAACGCTGATTGTCGCGGTCATTCTTTACAGTATCGGTACAGGACCGGTGAAGGGCTTTGCCGTCACACTTTCCATCGGCATTCTGACATCCATGTTTACCGCCATCATGGGCACAAGGGCGATCATTAATCTGATCTATGGCGGCCGCAAACTTGAGAAACTGGCAATCTGATGGCTTTTACCAATCTGAACATCAACTTCATGGCCTACCGGAAAATTGCCGGTGGAGCATCTATTCTCCTGGTTCTCGCGTCCCTGGTATCCCTTACGGTGAATCAGGTTGACTGGGGCCTGGATTTCACCGGTGGGTCACTGGTGGAAGTCGTTTACCCCACGTCCGCGAACCCCCAGGAAATTCGCGACCAGCTGACGGCAGCGGGCTATGAAGGACACATCGTCCAGTACTTTGGCTCGGACCGTGACATCCTCGTCCGTGTGCCACCGCAGAAGAGCCTCACAGATCGCGAAAATGCGAGGCTGGGTGACCAGATTCTGGAAAGCCTGAAAGCGGCCTCGGGCAGCGAGGTTGAACTGCGACGCTCGGAGTTTGTCGGCCCGGCAGTGGGCAGTGAACTGGCCAACCAGGGTGGTATTGGCCTGATGACGGCGCTGGGCGTGGTGTTGCTTTATGTAGCCTTCCGCTTCCAGCTGAAGTTCGCGGTGGGTGCGGTTGTTGCGCTGTTCCACGACGTTGTCATTATCCTGGGTGTTTTTTCAGTGACCCGGTGGGACTTTGATCTTACGGTGCTTGCTGCGCTGCTGGCGGTGATTGGTTATTCGCTGAACGACACGATCGTGGTCTCTGACCGGATCCGTGAGAATTTCCGCCGGATACGGCGAAGCACGCCGGTCGAGATTATTAATACTTCTTTGAACCAAACGCTGGGCCGAACGCTGGTAACTTCATTAACCACCTTGCTGGTGCTGATGGCACTGCTGCTGCTGGGAGGTGACCTGATCAGGGGATTTGCCCTGGGGCTGATTATCGGTGTTGTGGTCGGTACCTACTCGTCGGTCTACGTGGCGAGCAATATTCTGGTGCTCATGAATATCTCACAGGAAGACCTGGCGATACCGGAGAAGGAAGGCGTGGATGATCCCGATCTGCTGGGATCCTGATACATGTCATCCTGAACGCCCCCTTGTCATCCTGAACGTCTCATTGTCATCCTGAACGTCTCATTGTCATCCTGAACGAAGTGAAGGATCTCACTGTCTGGGTTCAGCACAGACCGAGATCCTTCGGGCTACGCCCTCAGGAAGACACGCGCGTTGTCGTCCTGAACGCAGTGAAGGACCTCGATCTCAGATTACCTGCCATCGAGATCATTCGGGCTTCGCCCTCAGGATGACCAGCCCCTACGCCTTCAGGAAGACAGGCAGGACGTATGGCAGGCTACGCCAGGTGTTTTCTAACGACCGTGCTGAGGTGCTTGAAGATCTTTGGTGCGCCG
>JAQCAK010000443.1 GCA_027621895.1 Pseudomonadota bacterium
CCATCAACCATCAGGGACTGTCCGGTAATGTTCATGGAGTCATCGGAGACCAGGAAACGAACGGCCTTGCCCATGTCCTCCGCGGTCTGTTCGCGGCGTAGCGGCGTCCTGTCGAAAACGGTCGGATAGGCATCCCGGAAGATGCCTTCAAACCACTCCCGGGCATCCATGCCCTGGTACTCTGGCAGCATCGAGACGGCCCGCTCGGCATTGGATTTCCAGGCATCGGTATAAACGATTCCCGGACAGACGGCATTGACGTTGATGTTGTCCTCACCCACCAGGTCGGCCAGGGTCTGCGTATAGTTGATCAAGGCTGCCTTCATGGCGCCGTAGGCGGGCGGCGCGAAGTTGCGCAGCATATCGGGTGGAAAGGAACCGCGTCCCGCGATGGAGGAAATATTCACGATCTTCCCGTACTGCTGTTGCTTCATGACCGGCAGTACTGCCTCGGTCATCAGCACAACAGGTAACAGGTTCTGCCGATACAATGCGTTCCACATACCCTCGACGGGTCCCAGCGGATGACTGGGCGGCGCATCCGGCGCTTTGGGTCCCGCCCCGACATTGTTCACGAGTATGTCGATCCTGCCGAGGTCCTTAACGGTTCTCGCGACCACGTCCAGAATAATGTCCGGGTCCGTGATGTCACCGTGCATGGCCACGGCCTTGCCACCGGCTGCCTCGATCTCGGCCACTGTTGCAGCAGTTGTGTCCTCGCTGTATGAATTGACAACCACCGTGGCGCCCCCTTCACCCAGGCTGATGGCGATGCCTTTGCCGATACCCCTGCCAGCGGCACTCACAATGGCGATGCGGTTCTCAAGTGTCATGTCCTGTTCTCTCCGGCCGTTTCAAACGGCCCACAATGCGCCAACTCACAAGAGCTTGTCCAGTCTCCGTTCAGGTTCTCCCTGTTCAGGAGTGAGACAAAAGCGGACCGGGCTCGTATATCTCACTAACCAGATTGAAGAACCAAAGAGAGTAACCAACCCAAAGAGACCGTCCCCAGGGGACAGGAGGAAAGAAATGGATATGGGTTATCGAATAGGTGCAGTGGCCAAGTTGACGGGCATTTCGACCGATACGATCCGAGCGTGGGAACGTCGTTATGGCGTGGTGGAGCCCCACCGCGGCGAGAACAACAACCGTTACTACTCTGAAGGCCAGGTCCAGAAGCTCATCAACGTGAAGCGTCTCGTCGATGCGGGCCAGGCGATCAGCACGATCTGCAGGCTCTCGGATGAAGAACTGGGTGAACGGACTTCCGGCATCCTGGGCGTCGACCGTGCCGTGCCAGTCAGATCCGGACGCTGGGGTGTATTCAGTGTACAGCAGCCTTCCTGGCTCAGGGCCTGTGTTGAAACCCAGCCCGAGGTTGAAGCCGACTGGCACGCGGACCTGGAGGACATGCCAATGGACAAGTACGGGTTCCTGGTCGTTGATATGCCAAGTCTGTCTGAGGCCAATGCGGAAGAAGTGATCAACCGGTTTGATCCCTCCTCGGCGCGCAGGGCTGTCGTTATCTACCGGTTCGCCGCCAGACAGCAGCTGCGAGCGCTTTCCCAGCATGGATTTCGATTGCTGAAAGGGCCGCTTGAGCCGTTTGCGCTGGTCAACCTGCTGGGAACAGCTGATCGTGGTCCCAAGAGCCGTCGGTTTGCCGAGCACGAGTTGCAGCAGATCATGGCCATGGAAAGCGATGTGGTGTGCGAGTGCCCCCGGCATGTGTCGGAGCTGATCGTCTCCCTGAACCAGTTCGAGGACTACAGCAAAGCCTGTGTGGACCAGACTGATCAGGATGCCGCCCTGCACCGGAAGCTGTTCGAGCTTGCCAGTGATGCGCGCGCCCTGATGGAAGATGCGCTGGACGAAATCATCTCGGTCGAGGGTCACCAGCTGAACTAGCGGCTGATGAAGAAGTCCATATTCATTTTCCGCCGGGATCTTCGACTCGAAGACAATACCGGCCTGAATGCGGCCCTGGCATCCGGCAGTGATGTGATCCCGGTTTTCGTGATCGATCACAAGCTGCTGGATCGCTGGTCCAACGCGGAAAAACGGCTCGCATTTCTGTTCCAGTCCCTGGCGTCGCTTGAAACAGCGATCAGGGAACGGGGAGGCCGCTTGCTCATCCTCGACGGTAACCCGGCGGTCGAACTTGATCGGCTGGTCAGCCGGCTGTCCGGCCAGGACGTGGAGGTCAGTGGGGTCTTCATGAACCGTGACTATACGCCGCTGGCCCAGGCCCGGGATGAACAGATCCGGTCGGTCTGTGCGGAACGGGGTGTGCGCCTTGAAGTTCATGACGATGTGCTCCTGAATCCACCCGCAGCGGTACTCAAGGATAATGGTGAGCCCTACGTGGTGTTTACTCCCTACTTCCGGCGTGCAGCAACTCACTATGTCGAGACACCCCAGGGCCTGTCTGCAGGGCGGTTTGCAGAAATGCCGCAGGAGGAAGGTGTCAGCCTGGAACAGGTGAGCCAGGTGAAGCGAGCGCTGGAACTCGGGCTGGCGGGTTTTGAACCCGGTGAAAAAGGAGCGGCCCGGCTGCGGGAGCGGCTGCCCCAACTGGGTGATTATGCCGAGGCGCGGGATATACCGGCGAGTCAGCAGACCAGCCGACTTTCAGCCCACCTGCGGTTTGGCACCTGCTCTCCCCGACAGTTTTATCACGATGTGCGTAGCGCGCTGGGTTCAGATCATCCCCTGCTGCGGCAGCTTTACTGGCGGGATTTC
>JAQCAK010000444.1 GCA_027621895.1 Pseudomonadota bacterium
GCGGGTGCTTTCGATGGAAGCGGAGGGGGGCAGGTTGATCTGGACCTGGAACTGGTTGCGGTCCGTGGGCGGAAAGAAACTGAGCGTGAGTCCCTGTGCCAGGAGAAATCCAGCCATGGGCAGGCAGAGGCTCAGGCCAATGCCTTTCCAGGGTGACGCCACGATCACAGCCAGGGATCGCCGGTAGAGTTCACTCAGCCCCGGCAGATGAATGCCATTGATCCACCAGCGTTCGCGACGCGTTGACTGCATGGCCCATCGCTGATCAATGAAACCCGCCACTGCAGGAATAATGGTGAGTGCCAGCAGGAATGATGAGCTGACGGAAAGCACCACGCAGACCGCCATGGTCCCGGTGAAATCGCCCACACCCCCTGGTGTTGTAGCGATCGGCAGGAATGCAAAGGCCGTCGTTGCCGTGGAGGCCAGCAGAGGGACGGCGAGATGGCTCACAGCGGTGGATATGGCCTGGCCAGCTTCAAGGCCGGTTCTGCGGTTTTTCTTGTACTCTTCAACCACCACGATCGCATTATCGATCAGCAATCCCAGCGCAATAATCAGCCCGGTGACGGACATCTGGTGCAGGGGAATGTCCAGGGCAGAGAGTCCTGCCAGCACCATGGCGATGGTTAATGGCAGGGCCGCACCGACGATCAGTGCAGACCGCAAACCCATCAGCACGAACAGCACGACCAGTACCAGGATGACAGCCATTGCCAGGTTAAGCGCCAGCTGTGCCAGGGGATCATTGGTATACACGTTCTGGTCAACGATGGTGACGAAACGGACCATATCCGGCAATTCTGCCTCGTAGGCCGCGACGATCTCCTTGACGTCATCGACCCATTGATCAACCCGCCGACCGGTTTCCATGGTGGTAGAAACAACGATCGCCCGTTCGCCGTTCACGATTGCCAGCGTTCGCGGTGGATCGGCGTAGGATTTCCTCACGCTGGCGATATCGCCCACGCGGAGGAAGGTGCCGTCATCGAGCTCCCTGACGGGAATGCTGCTGATTCTTTCTGTGCCTGAAAGGTCCCCCTTGACCTCGACGACGATATCGCTGCCACTGCCGCTGATCCTGCCAGCCGGCCGCTTGGTGTCAGAACGCCCGATCACCCGGGCCAGTTCATCAATGGCAATGTTGCTTCTTGCCATGGCCCAGGGATCCATGTTCACCGTGATCTGCTGTTCCGGCATTCCCCTGATCCTGGTTTCCTTTGTGCCTGGCATGGCTGCGAGACGGGACTCCAGTTCGATGGCGATCCGTTCCATGACGGCGAGAGGCGTCTCGGTACTGAGCAAACCGATGGCCAGGGTGTCACCCAGCGGGTCCCGTGACTCAATTTCCGGGTCGGATGCATCGACGGGCAGTTGTGCGCGAACACCCGCCACTTCATCACGGATCTCTGTCCACACCAGGTCAACGGCCTCCCTGGGCACCGAGTCATGCAGTTCGACGCTGATGATGGAATGTCCCGGCCGGGAAACGGAATCAATGGTCTTGATCTCGGGCACGGTCAACAGTGCGATCTCGAGTTTTTCCGTGACCAGTGTTTCCACTCGACTGGCTGATGCGCCGGGCAGGAAGGTTTCCACTGTGCCGAACCGTTCGGCCATGGTTGGATCTTCCTGCCGCGGCAGGGTGATCAGGGACGAGATCCCGCTCAGCAGAATGAAACCAATGGCCAGCAGCGTCAGTCGCGGATAGCGGAAGAACAGGTTGCTCATTGCGGATTGCCAGCGAGAGCGATTCGCTGCCCTGGGACGATGCGGGAAGTGGCGCTGGCAACAATATACTCTCCGTCCCGGAGTGTGCCTCGGACGAATACCTGGTTCTGGCCGCGATGCAGTATTTCCACGAGCCTTGACTGCACCTCATGACCGGTTTCTTCCTCCACGACGGCAAGGACTGACCACAGTCCCCGCTGGCTCTCTGTCAGCGCCTCAATGGGAATCCAGAACCCCGGTTCCTCGACATGAACGGTCAGCAGAATCTCGGCAAGGCTGCCGGCGTACAGATCGTTTGAATCCAGAGCAAAAACTGCGCTGATTGATGCCGTGCTGCTGTCGATACCGGGCAGCAGCGATTTGAGTGAGCCTGACAGGCGCTTTGAACCGGATCTGAATTCGTAGGTCGTGTCGTGGCGAAGTGTGGATGCGATGCTGGCGGGCATACCGATTCTTGCCTCGAAGAACGCATTTTCAGCGATACCCAGAACAGCCTGGCCCGGTGAGACAATACTGCCTTCATCCAGGTACCGATCAGTCACAACGCCGTCGAAGGGGGCTGTGATCGTGGTCCTGGCCAGGGCGACTTCCGCCAGCTTCAGCTCGGCCCGTGCCCGGTCCCAGGCGGCGCGCATTACGCCAGCCCGGGAAAGTTCCACTTTGACCGCCATGCGATATTCGTCCAGCTGCTGGTCGGCAGCGAATCCGCGGGAAACCAGGTTCTCGTATCGCAGCAGTGTTGCGCGCGACAGTTCCAGCTGCGCTGCCTGTGCCTTCAGTTCTGCCTCGGCGGAAGCCACGATTGCACGCGCCTGGTCAACCTGGGCGAGAACCGACGACGGGTCCAGTTGGACCAGCAGCATGCCAGCGGTTACCCGGTCACCTCTGTCTACAAGCACGGCGGAAACAGACCCCTGTACTTCGAATCCAGGTTGACTGAAACGGCGATAGTCGATCGTGCCGGCGTAGGTTCGACTCAGATCGTATCCGGACTGTCGTTCAATGCGGGTG
>JAQCAK010000445.1 GCA_027621895.1 Pseudomonadota bacterium
GCACTGAATCAGGAGATGCTGAGGGAAACCATTACCATCGTCATGAAAGATCTGCAGGCTCGATTTGGCATCCCGTCCCCCCGCCTGCTGGTCTGTGGCCTGAATCCCCATGCCGGAGAGGGCGGTCATCTCGGCCGGGAGGAAATCGACATAATCGAGCCGGTGCTCGCCGATTTGCGCGGGGCGGGATTCCAGCTGACCGGTCCGACCCCGGCAGACACCGCTTTTACTCCCCGGGCGCTGAAGGAAGCGGATGCCGTGCTGGCCATGTATCACGATCAGGGTCTGCCGGTGCTGAAACATGCGGCATTTGGTGAAGCCATCAACATTACGCTGGGCCTCCCCATTATTCGCACCTCGGTTGATCATGGCACCGCGTTCGATCTGGCCGGGACCGGTCGGGCTGAGCCTGACAGCCTGCTGGCGGCAATACGCATCGCTACCCAGCTGACCGCGCAAGCCTGATGGATACCAGGCCCAGGAAACGCTTCGGGCAGAACTTTCTGACCGACAACAGCGTCATCCGGCGTATTGTTGCAGCGGTCAATCCCCAGCCCGGTGAGCATCTTCTGGAAATCGGCCCCGGTCAGGGAGCGCTGACAGCACCCCTTGTCCAGAGTGGCGCTGACCTGACACTGGTCGAGATTGACCGTGATCTGGCTGCCATGCTGGCGGTCAGGTACCCCGGGGTGCCGCTGATCACTGCTGATGTTCTGAAGGTTGAGCTTTCGGAGGTGTTGCTGCCGGGGACCCGTGTGGTTGGGAATCTGCCCTACAATATCTCCACACCCCTGCTGTTCCGCCTGTTCGAGGTATCTGAAAACATCGTCGATATGCATTTCATGCTGCAGCTGGAAGTGGTTGATCGCCTGACTGCCTCGCCGTCAACAGGCAGCTACGGTCGGCTTTCCGTCATGGCCCAGTATTACTGTGAAACACAAAAAATGTTCGAGGTACCGCCAGAGGCCTTTTCACCGCAACCGAAAGTACACAGTGCAGTCATCGGCCTGCGACCCAGGCGCGAGCGCCTGGCGCTGGACCCTGTCTGGCTGGACAGGGTGCTGATCAAAGCCTTCAGTGCGCGACGAAAAACCGTACGGAATGCGCTC
This sequence comes from Pseudomonadota bacterium, assembly GCA_027621895.1. GTDB lineage: Bacteria > Pseudomonadota > Gammaproteobacteria > Pseudomonadales > Azotimanducaceae > UBA9659. Next base: position 1,110 of record JAQCAK010000445.1, read on the forward strand.
AAGGGATTGATCTCAAGTGATGAACTCGAGCATCTCGGAATTGATCCAGCCCTGCGACCGGAGAATCTCACTATTGAGAATTTCGCTGACTGTGCCAATCTGCTTTCACACCGCGGAGCACCGGAGGCAGGTGCATGAACACCTATGTTATCGGTGACATACAGGGCTGCTACCGCGAGTTGATGCTGCTGCTGGAGAAAATCCGCTATGAACCGGCACGCGACCGCCTGTGGCTGGTCGGAGACCTGATCAACAGGGGACCCGACAACTGCAGCGTCATGAACTACGTCATGTCGACCCCCGGGGTTTCCTGCGTGCTGGGTAATCATGACCTGCATTTCCTGGCAGTGGCAGAGAAACTTCAGCCGCTCCGGCGCAGCGACACAATTGGAGACCTGATAGGCAGTGATCACCTCAGCGAGTATGTCGCTTTCCTGCGACGGCAACCGCTCATTCACCATGATGCCGCATCTTCGACGGTCATGGTGCATGCCGGCCTTCCACCACAGCTGGACCTTCGCACCTGTCTGCAGTTGTCACGCGAGGTCGAACAGGTTCTGCAATCTGAAAACTACCGCGACTACCTTGCAGGGATGTACGGCAATGAACCGGACAGGTGGACCGATTCGCTCCAGGGCATGGAACGCCTGCGGGTCATCACGAACTACTTTACCCGGATGCGTTACTGTACTGAAGACGGGCAACTGGAGCTTGTACACAAGGCAGATAAGCAACCCCCGGGCTATCGCCCATGGTTCAGTTTCCCCAGGCCGGATAACCTGAAAATCCTGTTCGGCCACTGGGCCGCCCTGAACGGCACAGCCGACTCGACCTTTGCTGTGCCGCTGGATACCGGCTGCATCTGGGGACGGGCATTGACCGCGATGCGACTTGAAGACGGCCGGTTCTTCTCGGTTCCCGCACAGCAGGGAGCAAGCTGATGGAAACCTACCTGGTCGGTGGCGCCGTCCGCGATGAACTGCTGGGTCTGCCGGTGAAGGAGCGAGACTTTGTCGTGGTCGGCGCAACACCGGAGCAAATGAAGACAGCCGGCTTTCTGCAGGTGGGTCGTGATTTCCCGGTCTTCCTGCATCCCGAAACACGGGAGGAACACGCACTGGCCCGGACCGAGCGGAAAACCGGACCTGGACATCGAGGTTTCGAGGTTCACGCCAGTCCGGAGGTGACACTGGAAGAGGACCTGGTTCGGCGGGACCTGACCATCAATGCCATTGCAAAGCGCCGCGACGGCACACTCATCGATCCCTGTGGTGGCTGCCGCGATATCGACGCACGCCTGCTCCGCCACGTTTCCGGGGCTTTCACAGAGGACCCGCTGAGGATTCTCAGGATTGCCCGATTCCGTGCCCGGCTGCATCACCTTGGCTTCGAGGTCGCACCTGAGACCCTGGCGCTGCTGGAGGACATGGTCAGCCAGCACATGCTGGAAGAGCTGTCTCCCGACAGAATCATCGGAGAACTGGACAAGGCCCTGGAGACACCCGACCCCGTCTGCTTCTTCGAACTACTGGCCAGGATAGGCGCCGGTGATGTCCTCTGGCCCGAACTGAAACCGGCTGATATTGAACGACTGAATAGCAACGATCCGGGAGAGGCCGAGGCCAGGTTCTG
>JAQCAK010000446.1 GCA_027621895.1 Pseudomonadota bacterium
CTGGCGACCACGGAAGTGGCTGATCAGCCCGTGCCGGAGGAACTTGGCCGGGAGTTTGATCAGCTCAGGCAACTGCAGCCTGACATGCTGATGTCGGGGAACTTCTGGTGGGACTTTGTGCGGACCTACCGTCAACACATCATGCGACTGGTTGCCGGTCGCGGCGTGAACACGCTGTTGATTCTGGTCGCGGTTCTGATGAGCCAGCGAATACTGGATGATTCAAACACGGTGACGGCCGCAATATGGCTGCTGGGGTTTTATGCCGGCATCCAGCTTGTGATGATCACGGTTAATGCCTGGTCTGCCTTGCTGCAGAGCCAGTTGCTGGTCTGCACCCGGACATTTGTGACCTTGCGAATGAATGCCAAACTGATGCGGATGGGACAGATTTCATCGGATGAGTTTTCCTCCGGAAATCTGAAGACCCTGGTGTCATCAGACATCTATCGAATTGGTGATTTCTTTCACGCGATCTCACGAAATGGCGTCCCCTGCCTGCTTGGCATCATCATTCTGGGGCCGGTGATTGTGCTGCTGATGGGGGTTCCCGGCCTGCTGGCCATGCTCGCAGGATTCGGGGCCATGCCCCTGGCGTTTTTCTTTGGCCGCTATGTGCATCGAAAAGAAGAAAACATCAAGCGGGAAGAAGACACCCTGGCCACGATCATCGGTCAGTGGGTAACCAATGTGCGTTTGTTGCGCTACCTGGGATGGGAATCACTGATGCGTACCCGGGTCGCAGGTCATATCAGGCAACTGGTGCTTGAATCTACCCGGCAGCATGGTGCGAACCTGGTCAATTACGGCATCAGTGTGACCTGGTGGCTGGTACCGATCATCGTTTTGATCTGGAGCAACAGGCAGATGGGTGGAGACAGCGACCTGGTGGCGCTTTTCGGCAGCATCTGGATGTTGAATCACATCACGCTGTACATACGCTGGCTACCGGACATCTTCGTTGACTACGCATCAGCGTCTGCCTGCGTAACCCGGCTGGAGCGTCTGTTCCGTCAACAGGATATAGAAGACGACCTGATGCCCGACTGCGGCGGGGATTTGACTGCTGCCCGGCCGGTGCGCCTTCACCTGAATAATGTGGGTTTTGAATATGGCGATCGGACACCGGCCGTTCGGGGTGTCTACCTGGTGCTGGATCTCGCGGAGCCAGTCAGTGTCATCGGTCGGGTAGGCAGTGGTAAGTCCACCCTCCTGAAACTGATCTGCGCGGAGCTGAAACCCACCAGCGGCACTGTCCAGGTGGAGTTCGACAATGGCGTCATTGCAAATCTCTGGCATGCCGATGTTTACCGGACCTACAGGCAGTTTATCGGCTACATGCCCCAGGAAGCTTACCTGTCCAATGCGAGTTTTGCGGTCAATGTCTCGCTGGACGCGGCCGTTCAGGACACTGATGTCATGGATGCTATCCGCCGGGCAGAGCTCAGCGCCGATGTGACGCAATGGGAAGGTGGTTTGACGGAAGAAGTCGGGGAGACCGGGGTCAACCTCTCCGGTGGCCAGAAGCAGCGGGTTAATCTCGCACGGGCCTTCTACTCGGGACGACCCTACCTGGTACTGGATGATCCATTGAGTGCGGTGGACACCCGGACCGAGGCTCGACTGATGGAAAACCTGCTGGCCTGTACGGAGGGTTTTCTGCTTTCCAGTCACCGACTGACGGAACTGAAGATGACCCGTCGGCTGCTGGTCCTGGATAAAGGCACCATCATTGAAGATGGTGATCCAAAAAAACTGATGAATGATCCGAACTCGAATTTCAGCCAGCACTTGAATGCCGGTGAAATCGAAGCGGAGGAAAGGTTAGTCACATGATAATGAACAGCTTTACTTCAATCGAAGAGGTTTCTGCAGAGCAGAACAACCTGAAAACACTGCTGCGATTCGCGTCAACGCTGTCGCTGCTGCGAAAACTGGCCGTGCCCACGGTGCTGGTCATGTTTTTCGCCGCGGCGATACCTCCCTATTTTCTCTGGTTCGTCGGGGAAATGGTGGCCTGCGCCGGCGCTGACCAGTGCGTGGTTGCGCACCGGTTTCTGAACTGGGATGTGGTGCTGCCTGCGACCACCTCTACATTGCTGGTTCTGGTGCTTGCCGCCATGTTCTGCCGAATATCAGCCTGGATGCTGTTTGAACTTTCCGGTCAATGGTCAACCCAGGCGCTGCAGGCTGACATGATGAAATCGGTTGCCGGGGTGAGAACCACGTTTTTTGACGAGAATCCCTCCGGGCGCCTGATCAACCGTCTGCTGGGTGATTACGGCATGCTGCGCCTGGATGGTGTGATGTCGTTCGGTGATACAGCCAACGGACTGATTGAAGTGCTCTGTGTCGGGGTGCTGATTATGCTGGCGAATCCGGTTGCCGGTCTGCTCATTGTGCCGGTTGTGTTTCTGTATGTGGCGCTTCAGTCCCAGCTGGCACCGATGATGAGCCATGCAAGAGAGATCCGATCTGTCAGGATTGGAGAGATGCTGCATCGTGAAACGGACCTGATCGAGGGGCGAACGATATTCAGGCTCTATGGGAAGGAAGCTGACCTGCTCGAGCGGATACACCGGGCCTTCGGGGAATCGATGAATATTCAGCTGTTCTACAGCCGCCTGATGAGCTGGGGCATGCTGTGGATGGGCCTCATTTCGGCGACCTACGCCATACTCGTATATGGGTTCCTGATCTATGGATTGCAGGTTGGTCTGGTGACCACCACGCTGGC
>JAQCAK010000447.1 GCA_027621895.1 Pseudomonadota bacterium
CCCTGAGTGCCAGCCGCTCCTACCTTTACGCCGTCGCCCGGGCCTGTGACCGGGGACAGGAAAGCCGCAAGGATGCCGCTGCTGTGATCCTTTACACGGCGGAACAGGCGACCCAGTGCGCACTGCAGGCCATTCAGGCACTGGGCGGCAATGGCTACATCAACGACTACGATACCGGCCGGTTGCTGCGGGACGCAAAGCTCTACGAGATTGGCGCGGGCACATCAGAGATCAGGAGAATGCTGATCGGCCGGGAACTCTTTGCCGAGGCGGACTAATGCCATGACACTATTGAAAACTGCGATCAATGAACGTTCCCAGGAATTCATCGATAACCGGGACCACATGCTGTCGATGGTCGATGACCTCTACCTGCAGGTAGAGCAGATCAAGGCCGGTGGTGGCGAGCGCTACCAGGAACGGCATCGGGCCAGGGGCAAGCTGCTGGTCAGGGAACGCATCGATTACCTGATTGACCCCGGCTCTCCTTTCCTGGAACTCTCCCAGCTTGCGGCGCTGGATATGTATGGCAACGACAAGGTGCCTGCCGCCGGTATTGTCACCGGCATCGGCCGGGTCGCAGGCCAGGAATGCATGATCGTCGCCAACGATGCGACGGTCAAAGGCGGCACCTACTATCCCGTGACCGTCAAAAAGCACCTGCGGGCCCAGGAAATCGCCGAACAGAACCACCTGCCCTGCATTTACCTGGTGGACTCGGGTGGTGCCAACCTGCCGAACCAGGATGAGGTGTTCCCGGACAGGGACCACTTCGGTCGGATCTTCTTCAATCAGGCCAATATGTCAGCGAAGAATATTCCGCAGATTGCAGTCGTGATGGGTTCCTGCACCGCGGGCGGGGCTTACGTACCCGCCATGGCAGACGAGGCCATTATCGTCAGGAATCAGGGGACCATCTTTCTGGGTGGCCCTCCCCTGGTCAAGATGGCAACGGGCGAGGAAGTGTCTGCCGAGGACCTGGGTGGCGCTGATGTCCATTCCCGGCAGTCCGGTGTGACCGACCACTATGCCAACAACGACCATCACGCACTGCTGCTGGCCCGGCAGGCTGTCAGCCGACTGAACCGCGTCAAGCAGCTCAATATCGACGTGACCGGGTCTGTTCCCCCTCGCTACCCGGCTTCAGACCTGCTGGGCATCGTACCGAGGAATGTGCGGAAGCCCTACGACGTGCGGGAAATCATTGCCCGGACCGTCGATGATTCCGATTTCGATGAGTTCAAGGCACTTTACGGCACCACACTGGTCTGCGGGTTCGCCCGGTTACATGGTTATCCCGTTGGTATCGTTGCCAACAATGGCATCCTGTTCAGTGAATCCGCGCAGAAAGGCGCACACTTCATCGAGCTCTGCGGTCAGCGGAAAATAACCCTGGTCTTTCTGCAGAACATCACCGGCTTCATGGTTGGCCAGGAATACGAGACCGGCGGTATCGCCAAGCATGGCGCAAAGATGGTTACCGCGGTTGCCTGTGTCAATGTACCCAAGCTCACACTCATCATCGGCAATTCCTACGGCGCGGGTAACTACGGCATGTGCGGCCGGGCCTACAGCCCGAACTTTCTCTTCATGTGGCCGAACGCGCGTATCTCCGTCATGGGCGGCGAGCAGGCGGCCGGCGTACTGGCACAGGTCAGGCGGACCCAGATCGAGGGTGCCGGTGACGAGTGGTCATCCGCTGACGAGCAGGCCTTCAAGCAACCCATCATTGATGACTTCGAGGCCCAGGGGCATCCCTACTACGCCAGCGCACGGCTCTGGGATGACGGGGTGATCGATCCGAGAGACACGCGGCGAGTGCTGGGACTGGCACTGTCCGCCGCATTGAACAAGCCAATCGGTGAAACCCGGTTTGGTGTGTTCCGGATGTAGGGAGAAGCCCATGTTCAGCAAGATCCTGATCGCCAACCGCGGAGAAATCGCCTGCCGGGTCATGACGACCGCACGTCGTCTGGGGATACGAACCGTGGCCGTCTACTCTGATGCCGACAAAAACGCGCTGCATGTGAGTACTGCCGATGAGGCCATTGATATCGGTGGCCCCGCGCCAGCCGACTCCTATCTGCGCCAGACAGCCATCATCGAGGCGGCCCTGAAAAGCGGCGCCGAAGCGATCCACCCGGGCTACGGCTTTCTTTCCGAAAATCCGGCTTTCAGTCGCCTGTGTCTTGAGAACAACCTGGTTTTCATTGGCCCACCCACATCGGCAATTGAAATCATGGGTTCCAAATCGGCGGCAAAACGGCAGATGGAAGCCGCTGGTGTACCACTGCTGTCCGGATACCACGGCGACGATCAGGACCCTGCCACGCTTAAGCAGGCAGCGGCGGAAATCGGCTACCCGGTTTTGCTGAAAGCAGTGGCCGGTGGCGGCGGTAAAGGCATGCGCCAGGTCGCATCCCCTGACGATTTTGATGAGGCGCTGGACGCCGCAAGGCGCGAGGCGAGATCAGGCTTCGGCGATGACGCCATGCTGGTTGAAAAGTACCTGGAGAAACCACGTCACGTTGAAGTGCAGGTTTTTTTTGACAGCCTGGGTCATGGCGTTTACCTGTTCGAACGCGACTGCTCGGTGCAGCGCCGCCATCAGAAGATTATCGAGGAAGCCCCGGCACCGGGATTATCCCCGGCCCTGCGCGTTGCCATGGGAGAGGCTGCCCTGCGCGCGGCGAAGGCTGTCGACTATGTGGGCGCGGGCACCGTCGA
>JAQCAK010000448.1 GCA_027621895.1 Pseudomonadota bacterium
GGTATCGCGGTGGTCATCAGCCTGGACAACCTGCAGTGGATAGACAGCGCCTCACTCAGGCTGCTGATCGAACTGATGGGTTCAGATGACCTGTCAGGCGTTCTGCTCATGGCGACGCTGGATGCAGAAAACCTGGAGCGGGATCTTCAGGATATGCCAGACATCCGGGAACTGCTGCAGCGGAACCCCGGCGCACTGCTGCTGGAACTTGAACCCCTGACAATGACCGCCACCAATCGGATGATTTCCGAAACCCTGTTCCGCTCTGAGGATGAAACCCGGGAATTCGCTCGACTGGTACATGAAAAGACAGGTGGCAACCCCCTGGCGATCCGCGAATTCCTGATCCGCATCCACAAGCGACAGCTGCTCATTTTCGACCGTCATCACCGGGAATGGAGCTGGGAAACACCCAGCATCATGGCAGAGGAACCTTCAGAAAATGTCGGCCTTGACCTGGTCAACCAGCTGAGCCAGCAGGATGCCGTGACAAAACGCCTGCTGCAGATCGCCTCCTGTATTGGCATTGAATTTGACCTCGAACTGCTGAAAGCCGTCAGCGGCCTGTCCATAGTCGAAACTTCCAGCAGGCTGTCTGAGGCCATCCAGAAAGGATACCTGCTGCAGGTCACACCCCAGTCAGAGATTCGCGACAAACGGATTCTGTTCAGATTCGCCCACGAAAGAATCCAGCAGACAGCTTACGGGATGATTGCCCAGAAGGACCGCCGTCAGCTGCATGGCGGCATCGGGAATGCCCTGCTGGCAACCCTGCCCGGAGACACGGCCAACAGAATCTTCGATGTTGTAAGCCACCTGAACAACAGTTTCGATCTGCCCGATACCGGCAGCACAGATGCGGACAGGCTCGCCGAACTGAACCTGCAGGCAGGTCTTGCTGCGAAACGGGCCGCTGCCTACCAGCAGGCATTCAAGTATTTCAGGACGGCGATCGCCGTCCTGGGGCAGCACGCCTGGGTAAACTACGACAAGGTCCTTGAACTCCACCTGGAAGCGGCCAACATGGCCTACCTGTGCGGCGATACCAACCAGCTCGACCTGCTGGTCAATACCATGCTCGAGTACGCCCGCTCTCCTGCCGATCGGGCACGCGGTATCCAGCCCAGGATTCGCTCCCTGATCAACAACCACGACCAGTCCGGGGCCATCAGGGACTGCCTGGCTGCCCTCACGGACCTGGGCATCGATATCCCAACCAGTCGCAATCCTCGAACCTGGCTCAAAACGGTCAAGGTTCTGACCCGTTGTCTGCTGCTGGCCAGGCGGGGCGAACTGCAACTGCCGGAAATGACCAGTGAGGCACATCTCGCGGCCATGAAACTGCTGATGCTCCTCTGCATTGCTGCCTACCTCGCCGGTGACAACCGCATCAGCCGCTATGTGCTGGAAATGGCGCATCTGTCGCTGAAGTACGGTATGGCCCCGGAATCGTCGTTCGCGTTTCCTGCCCTGGGCTCTGTGCTGATCAGTTACTTCGGTACGATCGATTTCGGTTACCGGCTGGGGAAACTGGCCCTCGACAATCTTCGCGACGATGACCTCTCATTGCACAGCCGCACGATTACCCTGGCTTACAATTTCAACCTCAGCTGGAAAGACCACCTCAACCAGACGCTGGAGCCGCTTGCACGGGCTTACAAGCTCGGCATGGAAAACGACGATATCGAATATGCATTGATCGCTGCGATATCGGGTTCCGCCAATGCGTTTGTACTGGGCAACGACCTGAACAGCATTGAGTCAAAACTGGCTGACCAGACCCGGCAGGCCAGATCACACCAGCAGATTCCAATCTATACCATGGGAGCAGTCTACCTGCAGGCGACCCGGAACCTGCTGAATTCATCGCCGACACCCTGGCTGCTGGAAGGTGATGCATTCCGGGAAAACGACCTGCTGCAGTTCGAGGAACTGAAGGTAGACGATTCTGCCCTGGCAAACCTGTTCATCACGAAGCTCTACATCGCCGTCCTGTTCAATCGTTTCGAGTACGCCCTGGAATTCGCCCGCCAGGCCTATCGACATCTCAACGCCGTAAGATCCTCACCTGCGATACCCTTCTTTCGCACCTTCGAAACACTCGCCTGCATCAATCAGCTGAAGCAGGCCGGGTTTGCAGAAACTTTCAGACTGAAACTGCGCATCGCACTGAACAGGCGCCTGCTGAGAAAATGGGCGATTCACTCACCGGAGAATATTGAACACCGGTTCCGGCTCATTGAAGGTGAGCTTGCTGCAGCGGAAGGCAACGAGGTGCTGGCGATCCGCCATTTCGAGCAGGCCATGACAGCCGCGGAGCACAACGGGTATCTCAATGACCTGGCCCTGATCCACGAAAGAACCGGCCGGTTCTACTTCGGTCGGGGTAAACAGAAGCTCGCGCTCTACTTCATGCGCAATGCCTTGAAAAGCTACAAGCGCTGGGGCGCCGAGGGCAAGATCCAGTCCCTGCAGGCAGAGTTCGCCGACCTCAACGAGGCGACAACCCAGCAGGATCCGGGTGCTGAATTCATGTTCGGTGGTGATCGCAGCATGCTGGACCTGGAAACGGTCATCAATGCATCACAGGTTCTCGCCGGTGAAATCGTGCTTGAAAACCTGCTGGAAAGGCTGATGGAGGCCGCACTGTTCAACGCCGGTGGACACAAGGCCAGCCTGATCATGAGCAACGGCCAGCAGCTCAGTGTCGAAATCCTGACACG
>JAQCAK010000449.1 GCA_027621895.1 Pseudomonadota bacterium
GGTCGCCGTCGAGCAGCACGATGGAGCTGCTTACCACCGGCGTCATCTGCTCGAGATACGAAGCCAGGGCCGCATAGTCTTCCAGACCCTTTACGTTTTCGACGACAACTCTGAGGGTCCCACGGGATGATCCCAGCGCGTATCGTGCCGCAAGTTCGTTAGCCAGTTCGTCCACCATCTGCCGGACCACCTCATCAGCCGACAGGGCACGGCTTTCAACCGATCGCCAGCGACCATCGATGGCAATGGACCATTTGCCGCTCCAGCTGTCACCGGATTCCTCCTGAACCCGGGCAGAAACCAGCACATCCGGTGTGTATCGGCCCGAGGCCGCTTCTATTCTGTCGAAGAAACCACCCCAGACCTCGGCAACACTGATCCGCGCTGCATCCTCAATATCCATAATCGGCAGTATCAGCGGGATACCACGCAGCCTTGCCTGGTCCCTCAGGCTGTCCAGTACCGGGTGGATATCGTCTTCCCCCAGGATCTGCCGGTCAGCACCGGCACCGAGGGCGATCCAGATCATCACACCCGGCCGATTGCTGCCCCAGACAGGAAAGCCTGCATCGCGCAGCAGTCTGGCCACCGCACTGGGTTCGAAATTCACCCTCAGCTGTACCGCGGGCACCAGGCGGTCACCCACCAGCAGTCGCCTGTCTGTCGATTCGTAGCTGAACTGGTAGTAATAGGCCGAGGGATTTCTGAGCGCACTGCGAATCAGGCTGCTGTCCTCCACGTCCGGGCGACCGGAAACGCGGATCAGTACCTGCAGCAATCCCGCCCTGGCGCCGGTACGCAATTGGGTACCACTTTCATCCGTGACCAGCACATCCGCCCGATAAATATCATCCACGGTCACCGCACGAACCGGGGACATGGCTAGGGTGCCCCACAGAAAGCTGAACAACAGCATAACCCGCAGGGAACTTCTGGTGTGTTTACGCATTCTCATATTGTAACGTCTTTATAAGAAGCCATAGCGATAAATCTCCTCGTGAAATACCTGCTCCTGACCCTGCTGATCCTTTCCGGCTGGCCGATCTTTGCCCAGCCCCTCGAATACCGCGCTGAATACGTGGCGGAGTACCGGGGACTGCCGGTTCGCGCCAAAGGTATTCGTGAACTTGTCCGGCTGGAAGACAATCGCTATCGCATGAGCTCGCTGGCGACCTCCTTCCTGGCCAAAATATCCGAGACCAGCGAGTTTGTTCTCGAGGGCGACACCCTGCAGCCCCAGGGCTATCAGTACCGGCGTACCGGTCTCGGCAAAAACAAGTCCGAGTCCAGCCAGTTCGACTGGGCTTCCGGTCTGCTCATAGCCGGAGATCTGACCAGCGAACTGGCCCCCGGCACCCACGACAAGCTTTCTTACCAGTACCAGTTGCGCCTGGATGTTGCCGAGGCGATCACGACGGGTGTAAATGATCCCATCCTCGAATACCTTGTGGCCGACGAGGAGAAACGCAAGCTGTACCGCTTCGAGATCGTCGGCGAAGAGACCATCGAGACACCAGTCGGTGCCATGAACACGGTTCGAGTGGAACGGCTCAGGGAAGACAGCAATCGCGAAACGATCTTCTGGCTGGCGGTTGATCACGATTTCGTGCTGGTAAAATTCATACAGCTGGAGGGTGACAAGGGATTTGAGCTGAATCTGTCATCGGCCACCGTCGGCGGGGTGGCGCTTTAGCACCCCGGTCAATCACTCCCTGCAGGCATCGCGCTTAACCTTTCCCCACGCTGGTATCAGGTTTTGGGCAGGGTGACTCCCGTCTGCCCCTGGTACTTGCCACCGCGATCCGCATAAGAAGTCTCGCAGACTTCATCAGATTCAAAAAACAGCATCTGTGCCACGCCTTCATTGGCGTATATCTTCGCCGGCAGATTGGTCGTGTTGGAAAATTCCAGGGTGACGTGTCCTTCCCACTCGGGCTCCAGTGGCGTGACATTGACGATAATGCCGCAGCGGGCATAGGTGGACTTGCCCAGGCAGATGGTCAGCACACTGCGCGGGATTCGAAAGTATTCGATGGTTCGGGCCAGTGCAAAGGAGTTTGGCGGAATGATGCAGACATCGCTGGTGATATCGACAAAGCTTTTTTCGTCGAACGCCTTGGGATCGACAGTGGCCGAGTGAATGTTTGTGAAGACCTTGAATTCACTGGAGCAGCGCACGTCATAGCCGTAGCTCGACGTCCCGTAGGAAATCACCTTGCGACCGTCAACCTCGCGGACCTGCCCAGCCTCGAAGGGCTCAATCATGCCGTCCGACTCGGCCATCCGCCGTATCCACCTGTCTGACTTGATGCTCATGAACTGCCCTTCTGTTGATTATCGACTGCTGAAACGGCGAGGATCATACCACTGGATCGCTCGCAGCTTAATCGTCAAGGATGCGGATCACCGGACCTGCCGTCTGCGATGACTCGACCGCCGACCTGACCCTGGCGGCAATGGCAAGAAACGTGGTTGCCGCGGCACTGCCCGGATCGGCCCTGACAACGGGCGTCCCCTCGTCCGAACGCTGGCGAATCTGCATGGACAGCGGCAACTGCCCCAGCAGTTCGGTTTCATAGTCGCGGGCCACGGCATCACCGCCGCCCTCACCAAATACCGGCTCCTCATGGCCGCACTGGCTGCAGACATGGGTGCTCATGTTTTCGACGACGCCGATGACCGGCACCTCGACCTTGCGGAACATCTCGATCCCCTTGCGGG
>JAQCAK010000450.1 GCA_027621895.1 Pseudomonadota bacterium
TTGGCAGCGTTTAGCGCGTAGCGTGCATTGTCGACTGGTACGACCAGCTGTGGCCCGGCCATCAGCGCGATTTCTTCGTCAACATTTTCAGTCTGGATCGTGAAATCCGCAGGCTCTTCCAGCAGGTAGCCGATCTCTTTCAAAAATGCCGTGTACTCTGCCTCGTCGTACTGCTGGCCAGCACGTGCCTGGTGCCAGGCGTCAATCTTCGCCTGCAGGTCGTCCCGCTTTTCAAGCAAAGCGCGGTTCCTGGGCACAAACTGCTCCGTGATCTTCTCCAGTTCCGACCAGAAATGGGCCGCGTCAACGCCCGTGCCGGGAGCAATCTGGTTTTCCAGCAGGTCCTTCAGCACGTTCGCTACCTGCAGCCCACCGATTTTGGTTCGCTCTGTCATATCCGAAAATTTCCTTGTAATTCATGGTCTTTCCCCGCGCAAACCAGCTCCGCCCGGGGAGAAGCCGAATGCTACGCCAAAACAGCGTTACTTGCATGTCCGGGACCATTTTAAGCCCTGGCAAAACCCTTTATGCTCGCACAATGGATACCACTAAACTTCACGAATATATGACACTGCTCAGTGACCTGCTACTGAGCTTCTTTGTACTGGCATTCGCAGTCCTCATGGTTGCATTTGTCATCATGTACCTGGTCGACATCACCCAGACTGCCCACGCTGTCAGGCGCAACTACCCCGTGTTTGGCCGCTTTCGCTACATTTTCGAAACCCTGGGCGAGTTTTTCCGACAGTACTTTTTCGCCATGGACCGGCAAGAACTGCCATTCAACCGGGCGGAACGGTCCTGGGTCTACCGGTCCGCCAAGAATGTCGACAGCACCGTCCCCTTTGGTTCAACCCGCAGTCTGTCGCCCACGGGCACGGTGATATTCTCCAACACGGCGTTTCCCACGCTCAAAGAAGAATCCATGCCGCTGGAGGAACTGGTCATTGGCCCCACCTGCCGGTCACCCTATCGAACCCGATCCATTTTTAATATCTCCGGTATGAGCTATGGCGCAATTTCCAAGCCCGCGGTACTTGCCCTGACCAATGGGGCAAGAATGGCAGGTTGCTGGGTCAACACCGGTGAAGGCGGCCTGTCTCCCTATCACCTGGAAGGTGGATGTGACCTGATCGTGCAGATAGGGACAGCGAAATACGGCGTCAGGGATGAAGCAGGCAACCTGAATGAAGACAGGCTGAAGGAAATCGCCGCACTGCCACAGGTAAAAATGTTTGAGCTGAAGCTCAGCCAGGGTGCGAAACCCGGCAAAGGCGGGATGCTCCCAGCCGAAAAAGTTAACCTGGAAATTGCCATGATTCGAGGCATACCTGTCGGCACAGCCTCCATCAGCCCGAATCGACATCCGGAGATCAACAGCGTCACCGACCTGCTCGACGTCATCAATCACATCCGGGATCTGACCGGCAAACCGGTGGGCTTCAAAATCGTCCTGGGTGGTGCTGACAGTTTCCTGGACGACCTCTGCCAGGAGATCAATCGTCGCGGTGAGGATTCAGCACCCGACTTCATCACCATCGATGGTGCCGAGGGCGGCACCGGTGCTGCGCCGCAAAGCCTGATCGACTACGTGGGTCTGCCACTGCGGGAGAGCCTGCCACTGCTCTCCAACAAGCTGATCCAGTACAACCTGAAGCGCAGGGTCAGGGTGATAGCTTCCGGCAAACTGGTCCAGCCCGCCGCTGTTGCCTGGGCCATCTGTCTTGGTGCGGATTTCGTCAATTCGGCACGGGGCTTCATGTTCGCCCTGGGTTGCATTCAGGCACTGCAGTGCAATCGCAACACCTGCCCAACCGGCATCACGACCCACAACCCGAAACTGCAGAAAGGCCTGGTTGTGGCTGACAAGGCTGAACGGGTAAAGAACTATTGCCTCAACATGAACTATGAAGTTGGCGTCATTGCCCATTCCTGTGGCGTTGAAGAACCCCGTCGGCTGACCCGCCATCACGCACGGGTCATCACGGATGACGGGCTTTCGGTGGCACTCGATGAACTTCATCCCTTGCCAGAACACGCGGACTGACTTTGAGATTCACAACGAGACTTCATAACGAGAGAAGGCAATGATCGAAGCTGAACTGGATATTCAAACGGCCGACGGCATGATGAACACTTTCATCACCCATCCTGAAGAAGGCGGCCCGTACCCGATCATACTGTTCCTGATGGATGCACCGGGAAAGCGGGAGGAACTTCACGACATGGCGCGCCGCATTGGCACCGTGGGCTACTATGTGATGCTGCCTAATCTGTACTACAGGCGAACCCGGGAATTTGTGATGGAACGCAGCGAGGCAGGTCGCGAGGAGATGTTCGGTCATATGAACAGCCTGAGCAATGCGATGGTGATGGAGGATTGCCGGGCCCTGCTCGATTTTGCAGACTCCCAGATCGCCGCCAGTGATGGCCCTGCCGGATGCACCGGCTACTGCATGAGCGGCCCTTTCGCTTTCGCAGCCGCGTCACTGCTGGCCGACCGGATCAAGGCTTCCGCATCATTCCACGGCGTTCGTCTGTTTACCGATGAAGAGGACTCCCCTCACCTGACAGCAGATCAGATCCAGGGTGAGATGTACATCGGCTGCGCTGAAACTGATCACTGGGCACCACCGGAAATGGTTGAGCAACTGGAAACCTATATGAAAACTACCGAATCGAATTACCGGATCGAGTGGTACCAGGGGACGCAGCATGG
>JAQCAK010000451.1 GCA_027621895.1 Pseudomonadota bacterium
TCCTGGCACCTTCCCGGAGCTACCTGTCGCGCCTGCCGAACGGGAGGATACCGGACCGTCGGGACTTCAGCCGGATGAGCCAGCAGACCCGCATGATCTGCTGGAAACAGGCCATGGACATGAGCCGGGAGCTCGCTGATGCATTCGACGGGGTGGTTCGGGGGTCCGACCCACTGTCCCGGGTCAGACCAACAGGGTAACAATCAGGTCGCGCAATTCCTGCAGGTAGTGGCGTGGGGGATGGCCTTCAGGCGTTCATCGGCAATGGTTTCACCACATTTCCGGCACCGATCAAACTGGTCGGTTTCTATCCGGCGCAGCGCCACATCTATCGCCTGAAGCTCTTCTTTCGCTTCCGCCTCCAGCTCCCTGAGGACCTCGTCGTTCTCTCTCTCAACAACCTGCTCATCAAACTGCTTGCTGATCGTTCGACCGGAGAAGTCCTTACCAATCGCATCCACACGTTTTTGCAGCTCTGCCTGTTCAGTGAGCAGCATTTCTCGAAGCATTTCCCGTTCCATAGCTATACCACCTTAATTTGTCTTCATCATAGCGGGCTGGGATTTACCCTCATTGACGCAGGTCAAAACCTTCTCTCAGAACCGGTTTCACCCCACCCACTGCGATCAGGGATTCCACGCAGTCTCGAATCGACTCATCCATCGGCCGGAACTCGATACCCAGCAGCCCCACAATACGATCATTTCGCAGGTCACACTGGGCCCAGATCTGCCGTAGCTGCGTTTCCCGCTGCTGGATATGCTCCGGAAACGGGTCAACCAGTTCGGCACCAGCGTGTCCCAGTTCCGGCAGCAACCGGTCGATATCTGCACAGATGTCCTCTACATTGCGCGTTTCAGTCGACCAGGCCAGGTAACGTTCTCCGTTGTACACCTCTGTACTTTCAAGCACACCAATATGGCAGGCCGCATCGTCGCGCACGTCTACAACCATCCAGGGGCGATAGCCGGCGTTCTGGTAATACTTGCCGGTGAGCATGGTTTCGATGTTGTGCTGCCAGGGCCCCATGTCTTTCTGGTGAGGAGACAGGATGGGACCCACGTTGTCTGCGGGACAGATCGTGATCGTATCCCAGTCACCGGAAAGTTCCGCGGCCTCCGCAAACAGAATCTCTGTCAGGACCTTGCCCATGGAATACCCCTGCCCCCGTTCCGGGGTTCGTTTCGGGTGGTTCTCATCCAGTATGCGATCCTCGTAAATGACCGGCCTTCTGACCAGCTCCTGGATGTCAGCATCCTGGATCACCGCGGCCAGGCTCGAAGTCACGACGACCCGGCTCACGGTCCCTGATTTGTTGACACTCTCGATAATGTGCTCACAGGTGCGGCTGATATAGTCCTGATCGTCGTAATCGCTCACATGAGAGACGTGACAGACACCATGACAGCCGGCAAAAATATCATCAAAACAACCGGGATTATCCAGGTCAGCCTCATGCAGGGTCAGTCTGCCGGTCCCATAACCTTCCATCTGCCGGAGAAAAGCGGTTCGTGACTCATCGGCGAGGTTTCTGACGCAGGCCCTGACACGATAACCCCGGGCCAGCAGCAGCTTGACGATCCAGCTACCGATGAACCCGGCACTGCCGGTGACTGCAATTGTTCCACCCAGGGGTACTGGCGCCATCTTGTTCCCTCACACATGATTATTGACTGGGGTCAGCATAACGAGGGCACCCCGCAGGTTGCAACGAAAGAGAATCACTCAGGGGTGGCAAATCAGCCCGTTAAATGATTTAGTCTGCAGCACGTTTATTTCAGAGGGAGAGTTATTGATGATCAGTTCTGGACCTGTAGAAGACCGACTCGCGATCCGCGAGCTGGTGGAGTCTTACAACGACGCTGTCATGCGTTTCGACGGTGACGCCTGGAAGGAAAACTGGCGCGAGGACGCAACCTGGAGTCTGCCCGGCGCCGGTCCCATTGCAGGACGCGACAACTTTTTCCCGATGTGGGAACAGTCCATGAGTGCATTTTCATTCGTGGGCTTCTTTGCCTCAGCGGGTCCGATAATCGTTGATGGCGACACCGCCAAAGGCACCTGGTACCAGCAGGAATTCCTGCACCAGAAAGACGGCATCAAGCGAAACATTACCGGCAAGTACACCGACGACTATGTGAAAGTGGGTGGCCGCTGGTACTTCCAGCAGCGTGTCTACGAAATCATGAACGCGGAAGAATCCGGCGGCTGATGTTGTCGGCGTCTTCGCGGGCTGACCGCGTAGTCACTGAATCCCGACACCTGTTTAAACTGGCACTGCCGCTCATGGGCGCCCAGCTCGCCCAGATGGGTATGGTTGTTGCCGACACCATCATGGCGGGGCGCTACTCGTCAGCAGACCTCGCCGGTGTCGCACTCGGTACGGGATTTCTCTGGCCAGGCATGATGCTCTTTATGGGCATCATCCAGGCCGTCACTCCAACCGTTTCACAACTGAACGGTGCCAGGGCCCATAAAGACATCGGCGATGTCATCCGCCAGGGTCTGTGGATCAGCATTGCCAGCGGACTGCTGGTCGCACTGCTGCTCAACAATGTGGAACCCGCCTATCGGGCCATGGGCATCGATCCCGTCGCTGTTTCGATCTCGGTCCCCTACCTGCAGATGTGCTCCTATGGGGTCCCTGCGGTCATGTGCTTTTTCTGTCTCCGGTTTCTGGCAGACGGGATGGGTTATACGCGCCCGGCAC
>JAQCAK010000452.1 GCA_027621895.1 Pseudomonadota bacterium
TAGGGGTTCGTCAGGGTGGGTTGCTGCCCGCGCCTGACGAACCAGATCACAAAGTACACAAAGGGTGTGTCGATCAATGCGACCACGATCTTCAGCAGATAGGTGGCAATGACCAGTTCAATCAGCTGCATGCCTGGAATGATCCCGTAAAAGGCGATGCCGTAGAAGATGGCGGTATCCAGCCACTGGCTGGCAATGGTTGATCCGTTGTTTCGAAGCCAGAGCCTGGATTCGCCGGTGCGCAGCTTGATGTGATGGAAAGCCCAGACGTCGAAGGTCTGGCTGACCATGAAGCTGATCAGGGATGCCACGGTAACCCGGCCTGCAAAACCCATGACGTTTTCGAAGGCAGGCTGGTTGGCATAGAAGACACTGGATTCCCAGTGAATTGAGAACTGGGTAGCGGCAAGGACGATGGGATAGCAGAGGGCAGTGCCGATAACCGCCGAGTGTGCCAGTTTCCTGCCGTACAACTCTGACATGACATCAGTCAGCAGGAAAGTACTGGAATAGATCAGGATCGAACCGGATATCGCCAGCGTACCCACCACCGGTAGATGAATGTCACCCAGTTTTTCAGCAATGAAGATGGAGGTGACCACGGAGCCGGCCAGCAGCGGCGGCAGAATAAATGGGCCGAGCACCCGCGCGGAACAGCAAAGTGCGGTTGCCAGCGCGACGGTCGTTAAGATCGCGGCAATTTCGTACATGCAGACTTACCGGTGGCGGGAAATGGCAAGAGTATACTGCCTAAATTCGCGCCTTGGATGTAGAATGCGCCGATGCGAAGTACACACTTAAAAAAGCAAAATAAGTCGAATTTAAGACCGATCTCCACACTCAATCTGCTCTCTAACCGGGAAATCCAGGGTTTAATGTCCTCGAAGGAGGAAGTCCGTGCGCTGTTTCGAACCTGTGCCCTGGCGATTCTGAACACCGGTAATGACCAGGACGACGTGAATAAACTGTTGTCTGCCTACGAGGATTTCGAGATCGAAGTCGTACCCGAGGCGCGCGGACCCAAGATCGCAGTCCGTAACGCACCGGGATCAGCCTTCGTCGATGGCAACATGATCCGGGGTATCCAGGATCACCTGTTTTCGGTGCTTCGAGACATCGTGTACGTCGATCATGTGTCTAAGAGCGGGTTGTATGACCTGGGTAGCAGCGAGGGCATTACGGAGGTTGTGTTCGACATCCTGCGTAACGCCAACATCGTGCAGCCGAATCTTAAGCCTGATCTGGTGGTCTGCTGGGGCGGGCATTCCATTGACCGGGTGGAATATGACTACACCAAAGAAGTTGGCTATGAATTAGGCCTTCGAGGTCTGAACATTGGGACGGGCTGTGGGCCTGGTGCCATGAAGGGGCCGATGAAGGGTGCCGCCATCGGTCATTCGAAGCAGCAGATCGAGAAGCGTCGTTATATCGGTATCACTGAGCCCGGCATTATTGCCGCCGAAGCACCCAACCCGATTGTGAACGAGCTGGTCATCCTGCCAGATATCGAAAAACGACTGGAAGCGTTTGTCAGATTGGCTCATAGCATTGTTGTTTTTCCAGGTGGTGCGGGTACCGCTGAGGAAGTTCTGTACCTGCTCAGTGTGCTGATGAATGAGAAAAACGCAGAGATCCCTTATAGCCTGGTCTTAACTGCACCGGCGGAACGCGCAGACTATTTTGAGTCATTGGACCGGTTCATTCGAGCGACGCTTGGTGAGACCGCCACCCGACATTACGAGATTGTCACAGGAGACCCCGAGAAAGTTGCACAGACGGTTCGCAGGGGTGTTGAAAGAGTCCGGCGTCATCGCATGAAGACGCAGGATGCTTACGGGTTTAACTGGGACCTGACCATCGACCATAAACTGCAATTACCTTTTGACCCCAGCCACGAAAACATGGCGGCGCTGAAGTTGAATTCGTCACTCCCGCCTCATGAGTTGGCCTCGGAATTACGCTGCGCTTTTTCGGGTATTGTGGCCGGCAACGTCAAGGCGGCGGGCATCGAGCGGGTTGAAAAACACGGCCCGTTCATCATCAACGGTGAGGCGGCTCTCATGGATGAAATGGCTCGCCTGCTGGACAGCTTCATTGCGCAGAAGCGAATGAAAATTGACGTGGATAACTACGAACCCTGCTGGAGACTCGGAGACAAACAATAATGCGGCAACTGTTAATTGCACTGATACTGATTTCGGGTCACGCGCTGGCTGAACAGCCGATACCGGTCAAGGTTGTCGTGGTCAGCATGTTTGAGCACGGGGAAATCACGGGCGACCGGCCTGGCGAGTTTCAGTTCTGGGCGGAAAGACTGCCGCTACCAAAAAGTCTGCCGTTTCCTGCCGGCGAATACGATCTGCGCCTGAACGACGATGGCGTCCTGGGGGTCTGCACCGGTGGCGGCATTCCCAATGCCACGGCGTCGATCATGGCGCTGGGCATGGATCCCCGGTTCGACCTCAGTCGTGCCTACTGGGTGATAGCCGGCATCGCTGGTGGCGATCCGGAGGATCTTTCCCTGGGGTCTGCGGCCTGGGCCAATCATGTGATTGATGGTGACCTGCGATACCAGATTGACGCGCGGGAGATCCCGGCGGACTGGCCCTATGGCATCATCCCGCTGGGGGGTGACCATCCTGCGGTGACACAGCAGGACCTGCTGACCGGCTGGACGGTCGACACGATCAGTTTTGCGTTGAAC
>JAQCAK010000453.1 GCA_027621895.1 Pseudomonadota bacterium
GGCGTGCCAGGTTCTCGATAGCAAGGGGTGGGTCACCGCGCCCCATCTTCCCGACGAGAATCTCGGCGATCAGGATAGGTACACCAATCAGGATTGCGCAGCCCAGATAGACGATCACGAACGCGCCACCACCGTTCTCACCGGTGATGTACGGAAAGCGCCAGATGTTGCCCAGTCCAACGGCGAATCCGGTTGCGGCCATCAGGAAGCCGAAGGTTGAACTGAAATGATCTGTTTTCATGGCCGGGTTTATTCTTGTTTATCGTTGCCAGTATAGGGCAAAACCATTTAAGTTGACGCCACCTGCCAGTCTCCTGAACATGCGCCCATGAATAAACTCGAACAGCTCAAAACAATGACCGAAGTGGTGGCAGATACGGGAGATATCCGTGCCATTGCAGAATATCGTCCCCAGGACGCGACAACAAACCCGTCGTTGCTGCTGAAGGCAGCAACCCTGGAGGACTACCGGCCGGTGCTGGACGCATCAAAAAGCTGGGCAGCCGCGCTGGGCGGCAGCAGTGAGACCATGCTGGCGAACTGCTGCGATCGCTTCGCGGTTGAGATTGTACCGGGTAGGGTTTCCTCTGAGGTTGACGCCAGGCTCTCTTTTGATACCCAGGGTACCGTTGCCCGTGCCAGGCGCCTGATCGAGCTCTATGCCGAAAAAGGTTTTCCCCCTGAACGGATTCTGATCAAGATCGCTTCGTCCTGGGAAGGGATTCGTGCGGCCGAGTTGCTTGAGCGTGAAGGAATCAACTGCAACCTGACGCTGCTGTTTGGCTTTCCCCAGGCAGTAGCCTGTGCCGATGCCGGTGTTTTCCTGATATCACCTTTCGTGGGCAGAATTCTCGACTGGTACCGGCAGTCAACGGGGCAGGAGTACACCGCTGACAACGACCCCGGTGTATTGTCGGTTCGAAGAATCTATGAATATTACAAGACTCATGGCTATACGACGGTCGTTATGGGTGCGAGTTTCCGCAATACCGGCGAAATAGAAGCCCTCGCGGGCTGCGATCGGCTGACCATCAGCCCGCAACTGCTGCAGGAACTCGTCGCTGACGATTCAACGCTGGTGCGGGCGCTGCATCCAGATCTTCACGCTGATGAAGACCGGGTAGCTTTGGACGAATCCGGATTCCGCTGGTCCCTGAACAGCGATGCCATGGCAACTGAAAAGCTCGCGGAGGGTATCCGCAATTTCGCAGCCGACCAGGTCAAATTGGAGCAGCTGATCTCTGCCTGACCTGCGTCTCAGGGTCGATGGTGTTCATACATGCTGTTGACCCATCGAACGGTCGGATGATTGCTGTATTGCTCGATGACCGACTGCACACCCGGGGGTACAGGCCTGGGTCGTGCCATGTCGGGATGGTCAGGTGCCGCGAGTGGCGCAAACAGCGCTGCCGCGGTCAGATCAGCGACGGTGAACGAATTCCCAACAAGGTAGCCTGTGGGCTCCACCGCATCGGCGATCCTGTCGAGCGCAGTGGCGGTGATCCGCAGGCATCTCTCCAGGTTGTCGGGATTCACGCCGTTGGCACTGGCAATAAGCCCCCTGGCCATGGGAAAGGTAAACCGGTACAGCCATCTGACCGGTAGCGGTCGCCCATTCGAGAACATACCGGTCATGTAGTTGGCGTCGTCGATCAGTTCCGCGAACAGAACGGTTCGGTTTGCGGGGCCCACTTCTTCATCCAGCCAGCGGCACAGGTCGAGCGCTTTCTCCCGTTCTGCCGCGTCTGTTGGGAACAGGGCCGGTTTCGGTACCTGCTTCTCCAGGAACTCTATGATGGCAGCGGAACCGGTGATGACCTGGTCATTCCAGGCCAGCACTGGTGTTGCTGTCTGGCCGGAGAGCTTGCGGATCGCCGGGATATGGGGACCTGGCAGGTAGCTCTTTCGCTCATGTACGATTTGCTTGTGCGCAAGTGCCCAGCGGACTTTCTCGTTGAAATGGGAATAGGGAAACTGGTGCAGGGTTACCGTTGCCATGGCGCATCCCGGGAAGGTTCAGGGTTCCATCATATCGGGGGTATTTCCCAATCAGAAGCCCGGATCCCGGGGTTACCCTGCAGCTAACTGGTAGTCCTGGAAGACCGCTCTGTATTTCTGCGGTGGTGGTACACGCAGTCGTTGCCTGACGGTTTCGAGAGGTTCGGCAAGCAGGGTTTCCCAGTCCTGTTCAGGCAACCAGGCTGCTTTCCTGCCATCGCGGTAGGCCTGCCACATGGCACTCCGGACACCGGGACCGATTTCCCGTGACAGTTTGTACATGCCCATCAGAGCGATAATACCGATGCCCCGGTTACGGGTCTGGGCATAGGTGAAAGCCAGCAGACAGGCCTCGCCAAAGGTATCACGGCCATAGCCCGTTACCACATGCCAGAGGTCGTGCTGGTCGCGCATGCGTTCCCCGAAACGGCGCAGGTCCTCATTTTCAATGGCGTACTCGTCCTGGCTGGCTTCCACCAGGCCGTCTGCGGAAATCTGTTCCGTTTCCACGAATTTCAGGTAGCTGCCTGCCAGCGTAGCGGAGTCGTACTGACGCAGGCGTTCACGGTTCTGGAGCACGCTCACCAGGTCCCTTTTCCCGGCAAGTATCCGCTGACCGGTTGCGGTGCTCCTGAAGCGGCGGAAAGCCTTTTCCAGCGCATTACCGGACATGGCCCTGATAATCACGAAAACCTGCTCTGTC
>JAQCAK010000454.1 GCA_027621895.1 Pseudomonadota bacterium
TGGGCTGAACCTCCAATGAAACGGGTGCTAGTCGCAAATCGGGGCGAGATAGCGCTGCGCATTATCCGCAGCTGCCGGGATCTCGGGATCGAATCTGTTGCGGCCTATACCCAGGTCGATCACGGCCTGCCTTACCTGGAATTCGCGGATGACAGGGTGTGTATAGGGCACCATGACTATCTTTCCGAGCGCCAGATGCTGGCAGCCGCGCTTTCCCGGGGCTGCGATGGCGTTCATCCCGGATATGGTTTTTTTGCCGAACATGCCGGGTTTGCTGCCAGGGTGGAGTCAGAGGGGCTGATTTTTGTCGGACCGAGTTCGAAACACATTGCACTGATGGCGGACAAGGCCGTCGCCCGCCAGTTTATGGCGGATCACGGGGTGCCTGTGATGCCGGGTTCGTCGACAGCCATTGATACGCTGGAAGAAGCAACCAGCACCGCGGCATTGCTGGGTTACCCTGTCATGCTCAAGGCCAGTCTTGGCGGTGGTGGGCGGGGTATCCGTCTGGTCCACTCTGCGGCCGGTTTGCACGAGGCCTGGGCAGAAGTCCGGCAGCAGGCCGCAGCACTGTTCGACAGTGAAGCCGTCTACCTCGAAAAATACCTGGAACAGGCGCGCCATGTGGAGCTGCAGGTGACAGGCGATGGTCTCGGTACGGTAACCTGCCAGGGAGCCAGGGACTGTTCAGTGCAGCGACGTCACCAGAAGCTGATCGAGGAATCACCGCCGCCGGGTCTTGATGCAGCCGTCATCGATCAGGTTGCGGAGCGTGCCTGCGCGGCGCTGGCCACTATCAGTTACCGCAGTGCCGGCACACTTGAATTTCTGGTTTCGGGTGACGACTGGTATTTCATCGAGATGAACACCCGGATCCAGGTGGAGCACCCGGTGACAGAGATGCTCACCGGGCTGGACCTGGTGGCGTTGCAGCTGCAGTTGGCGGCTGGCCGGTACAATGCAGTTCCGGCAGCGGTCAGTGTTGTCGGACATGCGATTGAGTGTCGAATCAATGCAGAAGATGCCGGATATCGACCGAGCCCGGGCCTCATCTCCCGGTTTCAGCTGCCAGGCGGACCCGGGATCAGGGTGGATACGCATCTTTCTGCAGGTTGCGAGGTCAGCCACTACTATGACTCCCTGGTTGCGAAGATCATTGCCTGGGGTGTTGATCGCGACCAGGCGATTGATCGCATGCGCCGGGCTCTCGGTGAACTTCGGGTTGAAGGTATCGCCGTGAACCGTAAGCTGCATCTTCAGATTCTGGACGACCCGAGGTTCCTGGCGGGGACACATGACGTGACCCTGCTGCGTGACTCGCAGGAGTAATGTTGAATGCAGTGGATCAATGTGACGGCAAGCGCACGTCGTGAAGAGCTCGATGCACTGGAGACCTGGTTCTGGGATCAGGGCGCCGTGTCCGTGACCGTTGAGGACGGCAAGGACAACCCGATTTTTGAACCGCCACCGGGTGAAACGCCCCTGTGGGAAGAAGTTCTGGTGACGGGACTCTTCGAGGAAGACCTGGATCTCCCGGCGCTGGAGCTGCGACTGAATGAAGCTCAGTTCCAGTTGGTGGCAGCCACCCATCTTGAAGATCGCCCCTGGGAGCGTGAATGGCTGACTCGATTTGAACCCATGAAGTTCGGTGAACGGCTCTGGGTCTGCCCGACCGGTTTCGAGCTGGACCCGGTAGACAAAATCGTCATGCATCTGGACCCCGGGCTTGCATTCGGGACGGGCACACACGAGACCACGAGACTCTGTCTGGAATTTATGGATGGTTTATCCCTGTCGGGCAAATCGGTGATTGATTATGGATGCGGTTCCGGCATCCTCGCGATCGCGGCAGGTCTCATGGGAGCCGATCCCGTGGTGGGTATCGACAACGATCACCAGGCGCTGGTGGCGACCGAGGCGAACGCGGATCGAAACGGGGTTCACATCGAGACCGGTATGCCGGGCAAGTCTCTTGAAGCAGCAGATCTTGTCGTTGCGAACATCCTGGCGCAGCCCCTGGTAGAACTCGCCGGGATGCTGGCAGGCCTGTGTCGGCCCGGCGGGCTGCTGGTGCTGTCCGGCATCATGTCCAGCCAGGCCGAATGGGTCGGTGCGGCTTACCGTGACAGGATGAATCCCGTTGACCAGACCGAACTGAATGGCTGGATCAGGCAGGTGTGGAGAGCAAATTGAGCTATGCCATCACCCGCTGCCCGGGATGCAGCACATCGTTTCGAGTGACGGGCGAACAGTTACGGCTGGCCGACGGAGACGTGAGATGCGGTGCCTGCCTGACAGTTTTTCAGGCAGAATCCTATCTGGTGGTGCCGCTCCTCGACGCGACCGAAAGGATGGCTATCCAGGCAGAGTACTGGACCGACTTCAACACCTGGCTGAGCGGGATGGGGGAAGAGCCCTCAGCGGCTCTTAATAAAGAGCCCTCAGCGGGGTTTGATGAAGAGCCCTCAGCGGCTTTTAATAAAGAGCCCTCAGCGGTTTTCAATGAAGAACCCTCACCGGATTCTGACACCACTCCTCCGGCGCCTTCCCACGTCGCCTCCGCGGCCGATGAAAAACCTGGTAGCGTCTACAGTGATGTTCCGGTTTTCGAGTCGGCAGAACCCGTAGATGCGGTGCCGCTATTGACCCATGGTGACCCGGTTACCGGTGAAGCTGCGCCAGTTGCTGTCAGTGTGACGG
>JAQCAK010000455.1 GCA_027621895.1 Pseudomonadota bacterium
AAAACAGTATCCGCCGGGTGCCATGGTCCTTGAGCATGTCGGTACGCAGGGTACTGGAGGAGATGTTTTCCGTTCTGGGCAGATATTCGACATCACAGCTGACCCAGTCGAATTTGCCCTCCCAGTCGTCGCCCATGACCAGCAGGTCCGCCCGGTACTGCCGGATGTAGTCATCCTTGGCTTCCAGTGATTCCTCGAAAAAAGTCTCGTCCACGAACTCCAGTGCATCGACATAGGACCTGCGCTGCTCCTGGGAAAACATCGCACTTTTTCCTTTAAGCGCGTTCAGGGCGTCCGTGGATATGCCGACGATCAGGTAGTCGCCCCTGCTGCGGGCTCTTCTCAGGATGTTGAGATGTCCCTCGTGGAGCAGGTCGAAAGTGCCGAAGGTGATGACTCTTCTGCCTGATGAGTCAGCGGAAGCGGGCTTCGGTTGCCGGAATCGGCCTAGGATTGATTTGAGTTTCACGCGGTCTGCTGGGGTTCTGAATCGAGCGACATTATAGCGGCTTGGTGTACAAAAAGTTGATCGCGTATTGGCGCCCGGGGTGGCCGCGGGACCAGCCCGCAAAGCCGCTGGGATCAGCAGAAATTCTCAGCTGCGGGCCGGCAGGCCAAGAATCCTCCAGACCTCCCTGATCGAGATGGTTCTGGTGGTTTGCTTCCTGGCGGCTACAGCCTCAGGGAGCAGGGCAATAGCATCTTTTTTTGCCCTCAGGATGGCTTTTCCTGAGCCGCGAAAACTGAGGATCAGGACGGTCGCGATGTTCGCTGCCAGATGCAGCGGCAGGGTCAGTATCA
The DNA here is from genome assembly GCA_027621895.1 of Pseudomonadota bacterium. Classification (GTDB taxonomy): domain Bacteria; phylum Pseudomonadota; class Gammaproteobacteria; order Pseudomonadales; family Azotimanducaceae; genus UBA9659. Next base: position 802 of record JAQCAK010000455.1, read on the forward strand.
GCAGGATGAGCGGCATGTTTTTCAGATACTGGTAGACCAGGTTTCTGTGACCGTAGTAGCTCGAGAAATCGCTGCGTTCGCCCGTGATCGCCGAGCCGATATGCAGAACCCTGGCTTCAGGCACCAGCAGGCAGGGTTTGCCGGCGAGCTGGAGGCGAAATCCCAGGTCCACGTCCTCCACATACATAAACAGCCTTTCGTCAAACTCACCGACTTCCCGAAACGCTTTCAGACGGTACATGGCAGCCCCGGCACAGGGGCTGAAAACAGGCTCTCGCCGGATCCTGCATTGATTCAGGGGTTTGCCGTGATATCGCCGCCAGGGAATGCCGGAGCAATGCAGCACATCACCGGCACCATCGACGACTGACGGATCCTCGGCCTTCAGCATGAGGGATGCAAAACTATGGTAATCGGGGTGGGTATCGGCCGCGTTGACCAGTCTTTCAAGCCAGTCCGGTGCCGGAAACGCATCAGGGTTCAGGCAGCAGAGCAGATCCACATCGGCCATGTCCCGGGTAGCTCGATTGATGGCAGCACCATAGCCCGCGTTGCTTTTCATGCGGATGACCTCGATGCCCGGCAATTCATCCAGCAGCTGGTGGGAAAGCGTTTCTGTCGAGGCATTATCGACAACCACGACATGATCGGGTTGCAGGGTCTGGTCTCGAAGCGACTGCAGGCAGCGCTCGAGCAGCAGACCGCTGTTGTAGTTCACGATAACGATGGCAGCCCTCATCGCCGGAATACCCCGAAATATTCCCTGAAAAACTGATCGGCATTGACGCTGGCGGCGAACTCGAAAGGGCTTTCAGGATCAGGCACGAAATGCGTCACCCCGGCGGTGGCGGGGTCTCCGAGCTCCACGTTGATCCGCCCTCGCTTGTAGCGGCAGACCTCCGGATTAAAGACAGCAGCCGCGGCGAGGGGGTCGTGAAAATGCAGCAGATCGCGTTCCCTGAACCAGACCTCCGACCAGTCCCTGACAGTCTCAAGCAGCGGATCGCCGGAGAACTCTCGGCTGACCGCTTCCGGGTCCATGCTGACCTGCCAGGTGATATCCAGGCCGAAAATCCGCGCCTGGCTGACCGGCGCATTGAAAACGATATGGGTCGCATGGGGATCAACAATGGCATTCCATTCGGTTGGCCCCCAGGGGGTCGGATAGTCAGAGTACTTGCCGGCCATAACAACCAGCTGTTTCAGCATCGATGGTATTTCCGGATCCGTGCGGAACAGCAGGGCAATGTTGGTCAGTGGACCGATCGCCAGTAATGTAATTTCACCCGGGTGCTTCCGGATTGTACTGCGCAGGAATTCAATGGCTTCACCAGAGGGGGCTGCGCTCTTGTCACGGGTGTCGATTTTCTCTGCCTGGGGAGCCTCGGTCTGCCGCTGCGGAATGACCAGTGGGATCGCGGCACCAGCCAGTACCGGTACCTTTACATTCGCGATCTGGCAGAGAGCCCCGGCGAGTCGTGCCCGGCGATCTGGCTCGCCCGTGACAGTAGTGATACCCATCAGTTCACAGGCAGGGTGTCGCAGCAGGAAGGCGAGTGCCACTGCGTCGTCGATGTCGCTGCCGATATCAGTATCCAGCAGGATCTTCTCAGTTGCAGCGGCTCCACCCGGTATCGAGAATGCGGACGGCATTGCCGACATCAGGGTCATTGCTATCAGCAGCTGGCGTCTCTTCAGCATAGTCTCTCACAGGGCGCGGTTGTGTCCTTTATCGGGTATCCCCCCGGACGGGTAGTCGCATCAGGGAATCAGATCTGCCGCGACGGGTTTGTGAAGCGCGAGCTCTTCCCGGGTCAGTCCCGTCAGCTCGTAAGGCAGTACCAGCCAGTCGTCCGTTTCATGCAGGTAATAGTCCGGCGGGTCCGGCACC
>JAQCAK010000456.1 GCA_027621895.1 Pseudomonadota bacterium
CCTGATCAATCGCTACATGGACCAGATCGCGGAATATGTCGACTGGTGCAGGATTTCAATGGACGCGGGCACCGCGGAGACATTCCAGAAGATTCGACCCCACGCATCCGGCAAGTCCCAGTTCGATCTCATCTGCGACAACATGCGTGAACTGGGCAAGCGCAAGAAAGGCAGAATGGGCTATTCCTTCATGATCTATTCGGAAGGACATTTCGCCAACTACGATCCCAACACTATCGCGACGGACAATGCTGAATACTACAGCAACGCCGGTGAAATCTTCGAGGCATGCCGCATCGCCCGGGACCTGGGTTGCGACTATTTCGAAGTCAAACCCATGTACGACGTCAACCACTATGCCATTGCCCAGGCGAAGCACTATGTGGAACTGATCCGGGACCAGGTGGATCGCGCCTCCTCGCTGGCCAGCGACAGTTTCCGGGTACTGCAGGCGACCAAACTGCAGGCAACACTGCGTGGCGAACCCACCATTGAGAACAAGGAATACCAGCGCTGTGCAGTCTCCGAACTGCGTACACTGGTCACTCCCTCAGGCACCTACGTCTGTCCCTATTTCCGTGGCAAGGCAGACAAGGAACTTGGCAGCCTGCACGACATGAGTCTGACCGAGATGTGGCAAGGTCCACAGCGTGCGAAAGTCATGGCCGAGCTGGACCCGTCACGGGACTGCCGTATGCATTGCATTCGACACGAATCGAACCTGATCCTGGAGGACATGATCATGGGCAAACCCGTTTCGGTCGTTGAAGACTTCGACCTGTTTATCTGACGACTGATGAACCAACCGGTTACCGCCTGGATCACCCAGTGGCTTGCGGCAAGGCGTCCCGGCGACGCCATTGCCCTCGATCCCGACACAGACCTGTACAAAACCGGACTGCTGGATTCCCTGGGCATCATCGAACTGATTGAATCCCTGGAAGACGTGTACGGTTTCCAGTTCACAGAAGAGGAAATGCAGGCCGGCCTGACCCGCGTTGGTGATTTCGAACGGATCATTGGCAACAGATGAACGCTGCGGAGAGTTTCCGGCAGCGGCTCCAGGACGCCTGGCAGGCACCGTTATTCCAGACAATCGACGATCAGGTGTATACCTATGGTGACACCTGGTGCACCGCGCTTGCCATCTGCCGATCATGGCGGGCACAGGGCCTGGAAGCGGGCAGCGTTATCGCATTGCGCAGCAGCAACAGCTTCGATTTGCCCTGCTTCTACCTGGCATGCCTCGCGGGCGGTTATATTGCCTGTCCTGTCGTGCCCGGGCTTCATGAAAACACCGTACGCCAGAACCTGGAAACGGTAAACCCGGCGCTGGTCCTTGAGCGTCTTAACGCTGGAATTGTCAGGGCAGAGGGCTCACCCGAACCGGAAAGCCTGGCCGCGATCGATGAACATCGCGCGTTTCTGATCATGTTTTCCTCCGGCTCCACCGGCCGGAACAAGGCCATCTGCCATCGCTTCGAATCCGTGGCAGGTTCTGCACAGGCCTTCGCAAAGCAGTCGGGCTTCGATGAAAACACCCGGCTTTACCATGTGCTCCCGATGACCTACATGGCCGGTTTTCTCAACGCCATGCTGGCCGTCATGATGGCTGGTGGAAAAGTCATCGAGGGACCGCAGTTCTCAATGCAGACGGTCGCTGACTTCTGGAGCAGGCCACTGGCCACGGATGCGAACATCCTCAGCATGATTCCCCCACTCGCGGCGGCGGTGTGCCGGATGACCCGCGACCCGGAAAAAATCAGGCAGGTGAGTCGCCAGTTCGGGATCGTGCAATGCACATCCCAGTCCATCCAGGCCGATCTTCGACAGCGATTCCTGGAGAAATTCAACCTGCCACTTCGCGACTGTTACGGCATGACAGAGCTGGGTGGTCCCCTGTCTATCCAGTCGGCAGCCGATGCAATGGCTCTCAACGAATTCAGCGATCCCCTGCCCGGACTGGAGATCGAAATCAGGGATGGTGGTGAGCTCTGGATTCGTTCGCCCTGGACCATGCTGGGCTACCTGGATGGCGGGAACCTGACAAGTCCCGTGGATGATCGCGGCTTCCTCGATACCGGTGACCTGGCCGTTCGGGAAAACAGCCGCATCCGGATTACCGGGCGGGTAAAGGACATCGTCATCAGGGGCGGCATCAATACATCACCTGCTAGAATCGAGAGCATGATGAGCACAATGCCCGCAATCAGCGAAGTTGCCGTGGTCGGCCTGCCACATGCCTTCTGGGGTGAAGAGCTTGTGGCCTGCGTTGTTCCGAGCGCCGACCACCCAGCGCCATCGGACACGGACACGGGTGCGATCCTGCAATGGTGCAGAAGCCACCTGGATTCCCACGAGGTGCCGGATCGAATCGTGTACATGACAGCGCTGCCGCGCTCATTCATCGGTAAAGTTCTCAAGCTCGACCTGGTGACGCAATTGAATCAGGCGACTGCCACGTGACCCCCTATTCTCGAGAAGAACTGCTGGCACTGGGCTTCGAGTCTGTTGGTGCCGATGTCATGGTTTCGCGTGATGTGCGCTTCTTTGCAATTTCCGGGTCCCTGGGCGACCGGGTCCGGATCGACACCTACTGTATTGTCACCGGCCAGGTGGAACTCGGGGCTGATGTTCACATTGCCCCCCTGTGTTTCCTGTCTGCCACCGGAGG
>JAQCAK010000457.1 GCA_027621895.1 Pseudomonadota bacterium
ATGCTGGGACTGTCCCGGGAGCACCGGCTTTCCTCGAGATCCTCCATTGCGCCGGCTGATCTTGAGGGTGAAATCATGATCACTTACCCGGTTGAAAAGGATCGGCTGGACGTCTTTACCCGATTCCTGGATCCCGCTGACATTGAACCTGCTGGCATCCGCACGGCGGAGCTGACACCCATGATCATCCAGCTGGTCGCCTCCGGTCGTGGTGTGACCTGCCTGCCCAACTGGGCGCTCACCGAATACCTGGACAAGGAAATGATCACTGCAAGAAAACTCGGTGACAATGGGCTCTGGTGTACGCTTTACGCGGCCATTCGCGAAGATCAGCAGGATATGGCATTCATGAAGGACTTCCTGGGGACGGCAAAAGAGACCTGCTTCTCGACACTCAATGGTATCAAGGCGGTGGCCAGCTGAGTCGCCCCTGGATGTCGACCGAGGTCAGACCGCAGCCGTGAATTTCACGTCCCTTATCCGTCAGGTCACGCCGCGTTTTCGCGTGCTGCTGGTGATTGTGCTGCTGCTCGTCCTGGGCAACGGTGTGTCTCTGCTCAACCCGGTCATGGCAGGACAACTGACCAGTCTGCTGCTCGACAGTGGCGAGGCAAAATTTCCGGACATCTCCAGCCTGTTGATGGTCTGGCTCCTGCTGCTGGCGTTGCGCACCGGCTTCAGTTTCGGCGCTGATACTTTTATCAGTATCACCGGTGAGTCAACCATGACGGCGCTGCGTACGCGTGTCTATGAACACATGCAGAGCCTGCCAATGGGCTACTTCCATGAGCGAAAGCCCGGCGATCTGCTAGCGCTCATGGATAACGATGCCACCACGGTCGGCTGGTACTTTATCGAGACGCTGTCGCGGATCGTACCTGCCCTGATTACTTTCGTGGGTGCCCTGGTCATGATGTGTCTGATTGACCCCTGGATTACGGCACTGGTCGCCGTCCTCATGCCGCTTTACTACCTGCTGATCAAGATTGCAGGGCGACGGATTCGCCCGTTGTCTGCGCGATGGTTTCAGGCTTATGCAGATATGGTTGTCGTACTGGAAGAAAACATCGGACTGATGCAGGTCATCAAAAGCTTCCGGCGGGAATCCGTCGAAAGCGCCCGTTTCGATGAACGCAACCAGGCACTGTACCGGCTGTCTGGGCGTAGCGTGATGGCAGAGAACCTGCTGCCGTCTCTGGCAGGTTTTGCCGCCAGCGCGGGCCTGCTGCTGTTGATCGGATTTGCCAGCGGTGAACTCGACACGGGTGCCATGACGGTCGCTGAGCTGGTCATGCTGATGTTCTATGCCTTTATGCTGGCACAGCCACTGGCGAGTTTTGCCGACCTGTACGGGCGGTATCAGTACACTCGCGGTGCGTCAGACCGGCTTTTGGCATTTTTTTCGACCATGCCGGAGCCGGTCAGTGTCGGGCAGCCGGATATTGGCAGGCTGGCAGGTCGCATTACCTTCGATCAAGTCGAATTCGCTTACCCGGGTCGGGGACCGGTCCTGAAAGGGATCAGTTTTGATATCCAGCCTGGTGAGACGGTCGCCATTAGCGGCAGCAACGGGTGTGGCAAGAGTACGCTCGCCTACCTGCTCATGCGGTTCAGCGATCCGGACTCGGGCAGGGTGCTGCTGGATGGCAAGGACATCCGTGAGTTTTCGCTGAGCAGCGTTCGCCGGGAGATTGGTCTTGTCTCACAGAATATGCTGCTGCATAACGGCACGATCGCCGAGAACATCGCCTATGCAAATGCGTCTGCATCAATGGACGAGATCGAGCAGGCAGCGGCAGCGGCTCTGGCGACAGATTTTATCCGGGCTCTGCCAGATGGCTTTCAGACGGTCATCGGAGACCAGGGAATCCGGCTGTCCGGTGGCCAGCGACAACGTCTGTCACTGGCCAGGACCCTGCTGAAGGATTCACAGATTCTGGTGCTTGATGAAGCGACCTCGATGTTTGACCCGGAAGGTGAGCTGGCTTTTCTTGAAAGGAACCGGGCGCTGTTTGCGTCGAAAACGGTGATCCTGATTACTCACCGGACAGCGGCCCTGAAGTTTGCGGACCGGCAATTGCGGGTCAATGAAGGTCGTTTAGTCTGATTTTATGAGCGGGATAGCAGGGATCATCAATTTTGACGGCGAGCCCATCGCGCCCGAGTTGCTCGAATCGATGACTGCCGTCATGGAATATCGGGGTCGCGATGGTATTCAGCTCTGGTTGCAGGAGGCTCCAAAAGGCGTGGCGCTGGGTCACTGTCTGCTGCGTACTACCGCTGAATCGATGGAAGAACAACAGCCTGTAGTCAGTATTGATGGTTTGCTCGTGCTGGTGATGGACGGTCGAGTCGATAACTGGATGGAGCTCAGGCGCCAACTCGTTTCCATGGGAGCGATACTACGCGATCGATCTGATCCCGAGCTGATTCTGGCAGCATACCGCTGCTGGGGCGAGGGTTGCCTGGATCGCATCGACGGAGATTTCGCTTTTGCCATCTGGCATACCGAAAGTCGCCACTTGTTCTGTGCACGTGACCCGTTGGGAGGCAAACCCTTTCACTACTACTTCAGCGGCAGACAACTGGTTTTTGCGTCAGATGTTCATGCGGTGCTGGGAGTTCCTGGAGTCCCGGAAGAACCCAATCCGGGCGTCATCGCTGAATGCCT
>JAQCAK010000458.1 GCA_027621895.1 Pseudomonadota bacterium
GATGAGTGAAGAGTTCTAGGAAAAACAGCGATAACCGGCAGTCAACAGGCTTTCGCATTGAGCGTCTTCAGCCTGGCACCCGCCTGTTTATGAGGCCCTGCCGCCTGGGTTTTCCTGCATATCGCGTGCCGGCATCCCCGACTCGCGAGAGGAGTCCGAATGAGCCATAGAGCACATCTTTTCTCATTGCGCGTGAGCCACGCTTTGCGTGAGGCGTGTTTCAGTACTGAGCGTTACAGCCTGTCCCGGTTTCAAAAGGATGTGCTGGCCGGAGCAACTATCGGCGTTATTGCGATCCCGCTGGCCATGGCGTTAGCGATAGCCAGTGGAGTCGCACCCCAGTACGGATTGTATACAGCGGTTATCGGGGGATTTGTCATTGCGCTGACCGGTGGCAGCCGGTTCAGTATCTCCGGTCCGACGGCAGCCTTCGTGGTTATTCTCTATCCCATCGCGCATCGTTACGGTCTCGCGGGTCTGTTACTGGCGACGATTCTGTCCGGGCTGATGTTGATCGCCATGGCCTACGCTCGCCTGGGTCGTTTCATCGAGTATATTCCCGAGTCTGTCACCATCGGTTTTACCGGTGGGATCGCGATTGTCATTGCCACCCTGCAGGTAAAGGATTTCCTGGGACTGTCTCTGCAGGAAATGCCCGAACACTACGTGGACAAGGTGTGGTTGTTGATCTCGTCCATTGATCAGTTCGACAGTTCCAGTGTGCTGGTTGCTGCATCGACGCTGGCGATCATGCTGCTCTGGCCGCGACTTCGGACTGCAATACCGCCGCACCTGCCTGCTGTCGTTATGGCCAGTCTGTTGGGCGTGTTTCTCGCGAGCTCAGGATATGAGGTTGACACCATCGGCTCCCGTTTTTCTTTTTTGATGCCGGATGGATCTACCGGGATGGGTATCCCGCCTTACCTGCCGGAATTCGCCTGGCCCTGGCAACAGACGGGCCCGGATGGCCTGCCATTTGAATTGAGCTGGTCCCTGCTGGTGAGCCTGCTGCCCTCAGCCTTTGCGATCGCGATGCTGGCTGCAATCGAGTCATTGCTCTGTGCCGTTGTGCTGGACGGGATGTCGGGAAAGCGGCACAGCGCTAACAGCGAGTTGCTCGGGCAGGGTCTGGGCAACGTTATCGCGCCGTTTTTTGGTGGTATCACTGCCACGGCTGCCATCGCTCGTTCGGCTGCCAACTTCAAGGCAGGCGCGCAGTCTCCTGTTGCAGCGATGATTCACTCGCTTGTCGTATTACTTGGGCTGGTGGCGCTCGCACCGATTCTGGCCTATCTGCCCATGCCGGCCATGGCAGCGTTGCTCATGGTCGTTGCCTGGAATATGAGCGAGGCGCCGAAATCGCTGCATCTGATCAAACACGCCCCGACACCTGACATTGCGGTTTTCTTTACGTGCCTCCTGCTGACCGTGTTCTTCGATATGGTGATCGCGATTACGGCAGGCATGCTGCTGGCCAGTATCCTGTTCGTTAATCAGATGGCTTCGATGACCCGGATTACGGATATTACCGGCAACAAAAGACTCCTCGACGTGACCCTTCCTGACCGATGGGCCGTGCTGAAAATCAATGGACCCCTGTTTTTCGCAGCTGCGGATCGAGTCTTTGGCGAGATATCCGCCCGCATGCCTGAACTCGATGGTGTCGTGCTCTATATGGATGGTGTAACCCTGCTTGACGCGGGTGGTGTGGCTGCCATGAACAAGCTGGTCAGCCACTGCGCCAGAGAAGGCAAGCAGGTCGTGATAACCGACCTGCAGTTCCAGCCTTTAAAAACCCTGGCCAGGGCTAAAGTGAAACCGATACCCGGTGTGACGTCTTTCTATCCAACACTGGATGAGGCGATGCAGCACTTCAGCTGACCAGTTTGATCCTGCTACTCAGGCTGACAATTTTCGTGGAGTAACACTTCTAAGAATTGAGTATGCTGCTCACCCGCGTCGGTTGCTATCTGCTTGCTCTCGACCACTTTTCAGCGTTGTCCAGGCAAGTTCCGTCTCGCCGGATTCGGTAGCGATATAAGCAGAGTTATCAGTGACTGTGACGCTGAAGTTCATGGTTCTCTGCACCAGAGCAGCCAGGGACTTGATCTCATTCCACTGAAATCGATACACCCATAAATCCAATCCCTCGAGTTTGTCCCCGATTTGACTCCACCAGACGTCGGATTTTGTGTTCAGGCTGTAAATTTTCACTTTTTTTGCGGAGCGCACGGCTTTCCTGACTCGTTCAACAGAAGGCTCGCCAATATCTATCCAGAGTGCCAGTTGCCCGTCCAGCGTATGCAGCCAGAGGTCGGGTTCATCCACTGCACTGACCCCCCTGGTGAAGGCGAGTTGTTGATCAGCATTGATGCAGTAGGCCAGCACGCGAGCCATCATGCGTTCTATGGATTCGGAAGGGTGCTGGGCGATTGTCAGTTCGAGAGTCTCGTATTTGCCACGATTCAGGTCTGCCAGGTCGACAGTGAACTTGTAGATCGTGGGTTTCAGAGCCATGTTGCGTTCAGACCTGGATACAGCAAGGTGTTCGTTCAATCCTTCCCGGCTTGACGGGGTCGATGGCCCAGCTGCTGTTCGATTTGCTGGGCCAGTTCATGTACCTCGGTCACCAGCTTCTCTGTCCTGCCTGTGGTGAGACTGGACTGT
>JAQCAK010000459.1 GCA_027621895.1 Pseudomonadota bacterium
GGTATTGCCTCAGCAGCGGGTGATTCGACCAGCGCTGGTCATCCGGCGTGTTGTTGATCAGTTCGATGGAAGCCAGCTGCAGGAACGAGTTGGCCCATTGATAGGTAGAGCCCGAGTGATTCACCAGGCTTGACGTGATCCGATGACGCATCGGGCTATTGCCTGACTGGAGTGCAAGCCGCCAGGTCTCTTCTTCCGCATTCGTCACGGCAGCATAGTTCCGATAGATATCCTCGTAGCTGTAGCCAGCGATAATCGCCTCGCCGCCAGGCAGTCGGTACTTGCCCTCCAGTTCGTAAAAATCAGTGTTCTTTTCCAGCGGACGGTTGTATACGGCCAGTCGGTCTGGCACCTGATCCTTGCTGTCGCCGGGTACCGGGAGCCACAGGTAGCGATTGGCCGTATTGTCGCGCTGTTTGTAGCGATAGCGGAACTTTCCGGAAAGCGCCCGGTTAACCTGACCGTGGACCGTGATATCCAGTCGCCTGACTTCCAGTGCAGCATCCAGGCTGGAGATTGGCAATGGTGCTGTTGCGGTCAATGCGGGATTGATGGTGTATCCGGGCAGGTCGTCCTGTTGCTCGACGTCGTAAGCTGCACCGCTCAGGACAACACGAATTTTGTTGCCGATACGAAAGCTGCCGCTGGCGCCAAGGGATTGCTGGTCATAATCCGGTGCACCGGCGAGTCCGCCGACACCCTGCGGGTAGTCAACATCGATGCCCATACCGGCAGAGTAGGGGTTCTGCCAGCTGACGAGGGGTTCGTGATTGTTAAACGCGAGATGTCCCGCTGACACGCTGAGATGTCTGCCGCCGGCAGCCCAGGAAAGATCGACACCCAGTCGTCTCGTATCCTGGTCCACCGGGATCGGGAGCAAGGCAGCCACGGGGTTTGCGGCATTCGAGTAGATGGCACCGCCCCTGGTGGTTATGCCCTCCTTGCGGGTCAACTCGGCACTGACACCGATCCTGAGTGATGTGCTGACCCGGTGATCCAGTGACAGGTTCAGTGATTTTCTTTTCAGTTCGTTGCGGAATTCACGTGTGGCGGCAGAAAACCCTGAAGTCCTGCTTGCGGTCTGCCAGCCTGCCGGCAAGGTCAGCACCGAGTTGCCTCGAAAGGATGTTGTGCCTTCCAGTCCCTGGTAGAGAATTTCGCGATAGCTTGCGTTTACATGCAGACCCCTGGCCTCCCGGAATGACAGGTCGAGGAATCGATTGTCGAGCCCCAGGTTCTCCAGTTTCACCGCCCATTCCTGAACGTCGCTTCGGTTGGCATACCGATAACCGCCGTTGAGTACGACACCGTCATCCGCCAGGTCAGTGTATTTGCCGGGCATAAAATTGTCGGCAGAGACTGTCATCGCAGTGAGCTCAAGCTCCCCGCCTGCCAGCAGCGGAGACACGTAACACGACAGCGCGATCACAACCAGGCGTTTCATCGAGTCAATCTCGCGCCAGAGGGATGATTACTGCCGTGTACCTGGCCGTGACAGTTGAGGCAACTTTGCCCCAGGGCGCTGGCCGGTGCATTGGCGGTATTGCGCCCGAATGCCAGCTGGCCCGGGTGATCGACTGCCTGGTGGCACTGCTGACACAGGAAGGGTGGCCGTGTTTTCAGCATGCCAGGGATGACCGAGCCGTGAGGTTCGTGACAGTTTGCGCAGTCCTCGGTCACCGGCTCATGTTCAAACAGCACGGGGCCCTGCTTTTCCGCATGGCAGCTGGTACAGGTGTCGGTCTCGATTACACCCCGGGTCATCGCATTCAGGCCGGTACCGTGGGGCTCGTGGCAGTCTACACAGCCCATCAGGCCCTCCAGAATCGGATGGCGGGATGGCAGGTGCAGCGACGTTCTGACAGACTGGTGGCAGCCAAGGCAGGTTTCAATACTGCCCGGGTCTATCGGGTCCCCGTGTACGGCATGGCAGCTGGTACAGCTGACATCGGCAGTATCGTGAGCGCTGCCAGTCCAATTGTGATGATCGGCACCCTCATGGCAAGACAGGCACGCCTGATTTTGCGTGTGAGGGGCATCTCCGGCCAGGATCCGGTCGGGTTTGTTCCTGATTGGACTCTTCAGGTGTGCCTCACTGGCGCCGTGACAGCTGGAACAGCCCTCGGAGAGGTTGCCGTGAAAAAACTGGTTCGGCTGCTTGTCGCCGTGGCAACGAAGGCAGGTAGTTTCCGCGAATGCGAGGCTGGACAGGCCAAGTATCACGATAAAACACAGGCCGGACACTCGTATTGAATGATTGGTCATATATACAGTATCCCAGCTTGGCCCGTTGAGTGAGTTGACCCGTATCAACGAAGCGCTGTTTCTTGTTGTTTTTTAGAAAGCTAGCGGCTACCCCCGCGGGATGCAAGGTTCAGGAAGACCCGGGTTCGGCTCGAGGACGGCTGTTCTGATGATCAATACAGGAGGTGCAACTGCCGATTTGCTTGAAATCTGGTCAATCAGACCACAAGTATCTTCCTTAGGAACCGTAACGTACGAGTAACTCCAGATTTTTCAGTGAGTTACAAGTCTGGTACCAGATTTGCACGTCCGGAGATGGCTGAGCCGGCATGCTTCAGCCCAACCGAAAGCCATTACAAGGAGTTTTACAATGGACGAATCTACCCGGGAGCGACTGATCAATCCGAATATCTGGCTGCGTGG
>JAQCAK010000009.1 GCA_027621895.1 Pseudomonadota bacterium
TCGCGCAGTTCCATCATGCGTATCGCGGAGAAACTGTGATGCCTCCCGTGATTCAACAGCTTCTGCAATGGCTGCTCAGGCCACGAACCCTCGTCGCTGTTTTGCTCTGTGGCGTGCTGGTGATTTCATCCCTGGGCGTGGGTTATACCTCTCACCTGACGCGGAACATGTACCGCGACCTTCAGGCCCTGCAACAGGATCACGACGATCTGGAGCATGAGTATGAGAAGCTCCTGCTTGAACGCAGTGCCTGGGCGGATTACACCCGTCTGGACCAGCTCGCGCACAATCGGCTGGAAATGGCCGCGCCTACCCCGGATGAAATGGTGGTGCTGAAATGACCTCCGTTCGAGTCTACGTGGTGGGCGCCATTGTGATGCTGTTAGCATCGCTGATGATGGTGCGCCTGTGGTATCTGCAGATCATCGAAAAAGACTTTCTGCAGGACCAGGGCGATGCCCGCACCATCCGGATGGAAAGGATCAATGCCCATCGCGGTGTTATCCAGGACAGGTTCGGCAAGCCGCTGGCCGTCAGCACGCCGGTACTTTCATTGTGGGCAAATCCCGGTGAACTGCTGGAAGCAGAAGAGGGGCTTGTGTCGCTGAGTGAGTACCTTGAAGTTGACCTGGATACCCTGAAGGAGCGCCTGGCGTCTGCAAGTTCACGTAATTTTGTCTACCTGAGGCGACATCTGCCGCCTGCGGAGGCCAGGGAAGTCCTTGCCCGCAAGATTCCCGGAGTCTACTCGGAACGGGGATATCACCGCTTTTACCCTGCCGGCGAAGTCGCGAGCCACGTGGTCGGGTTTACGAACATTGATGACAAGGGCCAGGAAGGGCTGGAGCTGTCTTTTGACCAGTGGCTGGCCGGTACGCCCGGCAAGAAGAAGGTCCTGAAGAACCTGCACGGGGAAATCATCCGTGATGTTAAACCGGTCAGAGAAGCGCAGCCGGGCCGTGATCTCACGCTCAGTATCGATCTGCGACTGCAGTACCTGGCTTACCGTGAACTGAAGACAGCAGTAAGAAGCTTCAAGGCGAAAAGCGGTTCTGTAGTGGTGCTCGATGTGGAATCGGGCCAGGTGCTGGCCATGGTCAACCAGCCTTCATACAACCCCAACAACCGGATAGGTCTGGATCTCGCAGCGGTACGCAACCGCGCCCTGACGGATGCGTTTGAACCCGGATCGACGGTCAAGCCCTTTACGGTCAGTGTCGCTTTGCAGTCAGGTCGTTACACGCCGTCATCAACCATAGACACTTCACCGGGTTTTGTTCGGGTCGGCAGCTTTACCGTCCGGGACCCTCGCGATCGTGGCGTCCTCAGCCTCGGTCAGATCATCGCCCACTCCAGCCAGGTTGGCATTTCGAAACTTGCACTGGATCTGAACGAATACGAAGTCTGGAACATGTTCGAGAAGCTCGGATTTGGCCGTGATGCCGGCACCGGATTCCCCGGTGAATCCGGTGGCTATCTGCCGAATCACCGGCGCTGGAAAGATATTGATCGTGCGACTTTCGCCTATGGCTACGGCCTGACAGTGACTCCACTGCAACTGGCGGCAGCCTACATGACGATTGCCGCCGGTGGTGTTAAACGTCAGATCAGCCTGCTGGCGGACGTTGAGCCGGAATCATCTCGAGTCATGCCGGCGGATGTGGCATCGGCACTTAGAACCATGCTGGCATCGGTTGTGACGGAAGGAACAGCCAGGAAGGCTGCCATTGAGGGTTATACGGTGGCCGGCAAAACCGGCACGGTCCGCAAGATCGGGGAAGATGGTTACAGCGATACGAGTCATCTCGCCTTTTTTGCAGGCATGGCGCCGGCAGAGCAGCCGCGCCTGGTGGGTGTGGTGCTCATCAATGAACCGGATATGGACACTGCGGGCGGGGGGTCGATCGCTGCGCCGGTTTTCTCCAGAGTGATGCAGAGTGCCTTGCGTATTCTGAATGTTCCACCTGTGCCGGTTCCGGGTCAGGGAAAAGGAGCAGCCTGAATGAGCATGATGCTGAGTGAACTGCTTCCTGACCTGGATATCTCACCGGATCTGCCGGTGACGGGTCTGTGTGACGATAGTCGCAAGGTGCGCCCCGGTGACGTTTTCCTTGCCTACAGCGGCGAGACAACAGATGGCAAGCGCTATGTTGCTGACGCGATTACACAGGGTGCGGTTGCTGTGCTGGCCGATGAGAAGACACAGCACCCGGGTGTACCCGGCTATGTTGTCCCCGGGTTGCGAAAGCGGATCGGCAAGCTTGCCGACAGCTACTTCGGCATGCCTTCGGCTCACATGATCGTTATCGCCGTGACAGGGACTAATGGCAAAACGTCGTTTACACATCTGATGGCTCAGGCGCTGGGTTCCCGCAATCAAAAGGCAGGTATCGTGGGTACCATGGGGTATGGTCTGCCCGGGAGCCTCATCGAACCCGGCCTGACGACTCCACCTGCTCTCGAGTTGCAACGCAGGCTTTCAGAACTGCAGCAGTCTGGTTGCGCTGCTGTGGTTCTGGAGGCCTCGTCCCATGGTCTTTCGCAGGATCGTCTTTCGGGCATTCGCATTCACACGGCGGTGCTGACCAATATCACTCATGACCACCTTGACTATCATGGGTCGTTTGCGGCCTATCGTCAGGCGAAGCAGCGCCTGTTTGAAATGGAGGGGCTGCAAACCGCCATCGTCAACCTGGATGACCCATCAGCAGCGGAAATTATGGGAGCCGCACGCGACGGTGCGCGTTGTGTGACCTACAGCCTGCATGGTGAGGCCGATGTGTCTGTCACCGGGCTCGAGTTGTCAGGATCCGGCATTGCCATGACCTGCAGGTTGCCCGACGGATTGATCAGTGTGCAGGCGAAACTTTTCGGTGCTTTTAATGCCGAGAATATTCTGGCGGTCGTGGCAACGCTGGTCTCCATGGATTGGAGTCACGAAGAGATTTGCGACGCGGTGGCTTCCCTGACGCCTGTTGCCGGCAGGATGGACATTATCGAAACCCCGGGAATGCCGATAGTCGTCGTGGATTACGCGCATACACCCGACGCGCTGGAGAAGTCGCTCGGTGCGATACGTCAGCATTTCGCTGGTCGCCAGCTTGTCTGTGTGTTCGGTTGCGGCGGTGATCGTGACAGAAGCAAGCGACCGATGATGGGAGAGATTGCAGCAAGGCTGGCAGATCGAATCTACGTCACCAGTGACAACCCCCGGTCGGAGGATCCTCGGGCCATCCTTGAAGAAATATGCCGCGGCATGCCAGCAGATGCAGACTATGTGCTGGAAGCTGATCGTGGCCGTGCTGTTCGACAGGCTGTGGAAACTGCGGCTTGCGAGGATGTCGTGCTGGTTGCAGGCAAGGGTCATGAGACTTACCAGGAGCTGGCGACGGGAAGGATTGCCTTCAGTGATTATGACGAGGCTCGTGCAGCCCTGGATGTGAAGATCAATGGCCAGGGGTCCTGACATGATAATCGGTCTTGGTGAAACCGGATTGAGCTTCGCCCGATTCCTGTCGAGGTTGCCGGCTGAACAACAGCAGCCGGTGGTTGTGATGGATGATTCTCCACGACCCGAGCGCGTTGAGAGCCTGCGGCAGATCCTGCCCGCAGCGCAGGTGACGGCCATCGACACCGAAGCGCTTTGTCTTGCCAATGCTGCCTACGTGAGCCCCGGTGTGCCCCTGGCGTCTGCTTCCCTGAAAGCTGCCAGGCAGGCAGGTATTCCGCTTTATGGGGATGTCAGCCTCTTCGGGGAACTGGCGCAGGCACCGATCATCGGCATTACGGGCACGAACGGCAAATCTACCGTGACGGATCTCGTGAACAGCATTGCCAGTCGATGCATGGATGGCGTGAGAGTGGGCGGCAACATCGGCACCCCCTGCCTGGATATCCTCGACGATGAAGCCCGGCTTTACGTGCTCGAAGTCTCAAGCTACCAGCTGGAATTGGCCTCGAGCATCACCTGTGAAGTTGCCGTGGTACTGAACCTGGCGCCGGATCATCTTGATCGTTATGAATCTCTTGAAAGTTACTACGAAACCAAGCTGTCGATTTATCGTCACTGTCGATCAGCCGTGATTAATCGCGATCTGGCGGCCACGGTGCCTGCCATCAGCACCCCCCGCGTCGCCAGTTTTGGCGTGGGATCACCCGACAATGAAGGCGCGCTGGGTATGAGAGAAGCCGGTGGCGTGGTCGAGTTGACGCTTGCCGGTCAGGCCCTTCTTTCCAGTGATGAAGTACTGCTCCAGGGCAACCATAACCTGCTCAACATCCAGGCAGCACTGGCAACAAGCTGGCTGATGGGTTTTGACATGGATGCGGTGCTGGATGTCGTTCGTGGCTATGGTGGTCTGCCGCACCGCAGCCAGGTTGTTGGCCGGAAAGCGGGTGTAACCTACATCAACGATTCAAAAGCCACCAACCCCGCGGCAATGATTGCGGCGGTACGAGGTCAGGCGAACGGCAGAAATATCCACCTGATTGCCGGCGGCGTGACCAAGTCTGCAGACTTCTCCCAGGCAGCAGAAGAGCTGGCTGCCCCGGTCAAGTCGCTTCACCTTATTGGTGAATCCCGGGATGAACTCAGGTCTGCATTCGAAGGCTACCTGCTGTTTGAGGATGTGCAGCTGGAAAAAGCCGTTGTCCATGCCAGTGAACTGGCAGAACCGGGGGATGTTGTCCTGCTTGCCCCTGGCTGTGCCAGCTTTGATCAGTTTCGTGACTACGTATCACGCGGCATCGCCTTTGAACGTTTTGTGGAGGCGCTGTTATGAGCATGGCGCGCCAGGCTGCAGCCGGCTTTTCGCCGCGAGTTGCGGGCCTGTATCCACTGGACCCGATGATCTCGGCGATTGCGGTTTTCCTGTTGTTCTACGGGCTCATCATGGTGGGTTCGGCTTCCCTTGAAATCGGTGCCAGGACCTATGACAACCCGTTCTACCTGCTGACCAGGCACGCGGCTTACCTGGTGATCGCGGGTGGTGCTGCCGTCTTTTCCGTTTGCATACCCATCGCTGCCTGGGAGAAGTCCGGTGCGGCGCTGTTGATCCTGTCGATTCTGTTGCTGGTCGCCGTACTGGTGCCTGGCATTGGTCGCGAGGTCAACGGTTCAACCCGCTGGATCGGACTGGGTCCTTTCACCCTGCAGGGTTCGGAGTTTGTGAAACTCTTTGTCATGGTTTATATCGCCGGGTACCTGGTGCGTCGCAAGGAGGAGATCGAGACGTCGCTGAGCGGTTTCGCTAAACCTCTCGTGCTGCTGGCGCTGATTGTGCTGCTGCTGTTGGGACAACCGGATTTCGGGGCTGCTATCGTGATTATCAGTGCGGCGATCGGGGTTATCTTTCTGGCCGGTGTTCCCTACCGGTTTTTCCTGCCGCTGGTTGCGCTCTGCGTATCGTCGGTGGCGCTGATCGCCACGCTGCAACCTTATCGACTTGCCCGTCTGACCGCGTTTGCAGATCCCTGGCAGCACCAGTTTGGCAGTGGCTACCAGTTGACCCAGGCACTCATCGCTTTCGGTCGCGGAGAATGGCTGGGCCTGGGGCTGGGAAACAGCATCCAGAAACTCTTCTTCCTCCCTGAGGCACATACAGATTTCCTGTTTTCCATTGTTGCAGAGGAACTGGGGGTCGTCGGAGCAGGGCTTGTGATCCTGCTGTTTACCCTGCTGGTCGTCAGGGGGTTGGCAGTCGGTCGGCAGGCGATCAGGGCGGAAAAGCTGTTCCATGGTTATCTGGCTTTCGGTATTTCTCTGTTGCTGGGCATTCAGGCCAGTATCAATCTTGGCGTGAACCTGGGTGTTCTGCCCACCAAGGGCTTGACCCTGCCGTTCATGAGTTATGGCGGTAACAGTCTCATCGTTTCCTGCATGATGGTGGCGGTACTCCTGCGTGCGGAATACGAGGTTCGTGCTGCCGCTGCAGCAGAGACGCCGGCACAGAAGCGAGGTACCCGACGTGCCTAGCCAGGTATCCATGGAAGTTCCGGAAATGCGTCGAATCCGTTGCATACACTTCGTGGGTATCGGCGGCGCCGGCATGTGCGGCATTGCCGAGGTGCTGCTGAACCAGGGGTATATCGTATCCGGTTCCGACATCAGTCATACCGCGGTAACCGCAAGATTGATGAATCTTGGGGCCACGGTACGCATTGGCCACGATGATTCGAATATCGAGGATGCTGATGTCATCGTAACATCAAGTGCGATTGCTGCGGACAATCCGGAGCTGATTGCGGCTCATGCCGCGAGAATACCAGTTGTTCGCCGCGCAGAGATGCTGGGTGAACTCATGCGTTACCGGCATGGCATTGCCGTTGCGGGTACCCATGGCAAGACCACCACCACGAGTCTGATTGCTTCGATTTTTGCCAAAGCCGGTCTTGATCCGACTTTTATCATTGGCGGTCTGCTCAACAGCACTGAGAGTAACGCCCGTCTGGGTG
Organism: Pseudomonadota bacterium; assembly: GCA_027621895.1. GTDB lineage: Bacteria > Pseudomonadota > Gammaproteobacteria > Pseudomonadales > Azotimanducaceae > UBA9659. The sequence goes on from JAQCAK010000009.1 coordinate 6,454, forward strand.
CTTCGCGGTACCTTATCGCGGAAGCAGACGAAAGTGATGCTTCTTTCCTGCATCTGCAGCCGATGGTGTCGGTATTGACCAATGTCGACCGGGATCACCTGGGCAATTACGATGGCAGTTTTGAGAAGCTCCAGAATGCGTTTATCGAATTCGCCCACAACCTGCCTTTCTACGGTCTGGTCGTCGCGTGTCTTGATGATCCTGTGGTCAAGGCGCTGCTGCCGGCTATCCAGCGTCCAATCCTGACCTATGGCTTCGATGAGGAAGCAGACTACCAGGCATTTGACCTGCATCAGGATGGATTGACCTCGACGTTTCGGGTTCGACGGGGACAGATGACGGAAGACCTGGCCATACGACTGAACATGCCGGGCCGACACAATGTGCTCAATGCCCTGGCGGCGATTGTCATTGCAACGGACGAGGGTGTTAAAGATGCGGATATTGTCGCCGGACTGGAAGGCTTTGACGGTGTTTCCAGGCGTTTCCAGGTGCACGGTAGATTTCGCCAGGGTGAGGGCGCTTTTCTGCTGGTTGATGACTATGGCCATCATCCCAGCGAGGTCCGGGCAACCGTCGAGGCGGTGCGCAAGGGTTGGCCTGACTCCCGACTTGTCATGGTTTACCAGCCGCACCGGTTCTCGCGAACACTGGAGCTTTTTGACCAGTTCGTAGACGTGCTGGCGCAGGTCGATTGTCTGATTCTGCTTGATACCTATGCGGCCGGTGAAAAACCGATTCCGGGCGCGTCCAGCAGGGATCTTTTCAGAAAACTGGAGCTTAAGACTGATCTGGATGCCCGGTTTCTCGAGACCATAGAAGATGTACCCGAGGTGCTCGAGGAACTGCTGTCCCCAGGAGATTTCGTGATTACCCAGGGGGCGGGTGAAACCGTCAAGCTGGCCAGAATCCTCACCGAGCGCTGGGAAGACAGGAGGCTCGACTGATGATCAGGGCGATATTTTCCAGCGCGGGATTCTTCTGGTCAGTGACCCTGTTCGCCGGACTGCTGGTGATTTTTATCGTGTCTTTTGATCAGCGGAAGATCGACCGGGTCGTCGTCGTGGGTGAGCTGAGTGAAACCCAGCTGATGAACGTCAAGCAGGTTCTTGATGATATGAACGCCACCGCCAGTGACGTGGAAACCATTCGCGGGAAAGTCTCATCACTGGAATGGGTGTATCACGCGAATGTGCGCAAGAAATGGCCGAATGCGGTTTCTGTGGAAGTCGTTCCCGAGCAGGTCATTGCCTACTGGAATGACAACGGCTTTATCAACAGCGACGGCAATGTGCTGGTCACTAATTACCTGGTGGCGGGAGACCTGCCACATCTTTATGGGCCGGCGGGCGCCGAGCTTGAAGTCATGCAGCGCTTTCAGCAGATGAGCCTGCTGCTGGCCAGCCAGAATCATGAGATACAGGCGCTGACACTTTCAGGCAGGGGCGACTGGCGGATAGAGACCAGGGGCAAGGTCGAGGTTCTGCTCGGCAAGGAAGATTTAAGGGCGCGGCTGGACCGGTTTCTGGAAGTCAGTCGGCGTCTTGAGGACAGCGGTAACGCTGCCGGTATTGAAAGAATGGACGCCCGCTATGTCAACGGCGTAGCGGTGCATTTCAGTGATAACAATCAGCTTGAACTGGCTGACATTAACAAAAGTGCAGGGGAACGAAGCTTATGAGTAGTCCAAGTAGTGGTCGCATGATAGTCGGACTCGATATAGGTACCTCCAAGGTTGTCGCCATCGTGGCCGAGGTTGGTCTCGATGGTGAAATCGAGATTGTAGGTATCGGAAGCCACCCGTCCCGGGGGTTAAAAAAGGGCGTGGTGGTTAACATTGAGTCTACAGTCCAATCGATTCAGCGTGCCGTCGAGGAGGCTGAACTGATGGCGGGCTGCCAGATACATTCTGTGTATGCAGGCATAGCGGGCAGTCATATCCGAAGTCTTAATTCCCACGGTATTGTGGCGATCCGTGACAAGGAAGTTTTCCAGCCTGATATCGACAGGGTAATCGATGCGGCCCAGGCCGTGGCGATCCCGGCTGACCAGAAGATACTGCATATACTGCCGCAGGAATTCATTATTGATAACCAGGAAGGCGTCAAGGAGCCCCTCGGCATGTCCGGTGTGCGCCTGGAGGCCAAGGTTCACCTGGTGACCTGTGCAGTCAATGCGGCACAGAACATCGAGAAGTGTATCCGGCGCTGTGGGCTGCATGTTGAGGACATCATTCTGGAGCAGCTGGCTTCCGGCTATGCCGTGCTTACAGAAGATGAGAAAAATCTTGGTGTCTGCCTGGTCGACATAGGAGGTGGAACCACGGATATCGCTGTGTTTACCGACGGGGCGATCCGGCACACGGCAGTCATTCCAATTGCAGGTGACCAGGTTACTAACGATATTGCCATGGCGCTGCGGACCCCTACCCCGCACGCCGAGGAAATCAAGATCAAATACGCCTGCGCTCTCGCGAGCCTCGCAGGTGAAAACGAAACCATCAAGGTCCCCAGTGTGGGAGACCGATCCGATCGCGATCTGTCGCGCCAGGCATTGGCCGAGGTTGTGGAACCCCGCTACGACGAACTGTTCACGCTGGTTCAGGCAGAGCTGCGGCGCAGCGGATTCGAGGATCTGATCGCTGCTGGCATCGTGCTGACCGGTGGCACCGCGAAAATCGAGGGTGCTGTCGAGCTGGCGGAGGAGATCTTTCATATGCCGGTCAGTCTTGGCAAACCCAAGAACGTGACCGGGCTTTCCGACATCGTCCGCAATCCCATTTATTCGACCGCTGTCGGACTCCTGCAGTACGGCGCCAGGCAGCAACCTGATTCGCTCGTACTGCCAGCAGCGGCCGGCATGGATTCCATGATGGGCAAGGTAAAGAACTGGCTCATGGGCAACTACTGATGATGAACCGTAAGCAGCAACTGCATAACAACAACTTCAATTCATTAACCCTGGAGGTTAAATATGTTTGAAATCGTAGACAACGCACCCGAGAACGCCGTTATCAAGGTAATTGGTGTTGGCGGCGGCGGCGGCAACGCCGTTGAACACATGGTTCGCCAGGACATCCAGGGCGTGGAATTTATCTGTGCCAACACGGATGCCCAGGCGCTGAAAAATCTGGGTTCCCGCACCCTGCTGCAACTTGGCTCTGGTGTGACCCGGGGTCTCGGGGCGGGAGCAAACCCGGAAATGGGTCGAACTGCCGCCATGGAAGACCGGGACCGAATTGCTGAGGCGCTTTCAGGCGCAGACATGGTCTTCATCACGGCCGGTATGGGCGGTGGAACCGGCACGGGCGCCGCACCGATCGTCGCCGAGATCGCCAAGGAAATGGGCATCCTGACGGTCGCAGTGGTCACCAAGCCCTTTGTTTTCGAGGGCCGCAAGCGAATGAAACTCGCCGAGGAGGGTATCCTTGAGCTCTCCCAGCACGTGGATTCGCTGATTACGATTCCTAATGAAAAGCTGTTGACGATTTTTGGCGAGGAAACGCCGCTGCTGGAGGCCTTCTCCAATGTCGACGACGTCCTCTCGGGTGCTGTGCAGGGTATTGCAGACCTGATCATCCGGCCAGGCATGATTAACGTTGACTTTGCTGACGTGCGGACTGTGATGTCCGAGATGGGTATGGCAATGATGGGCAGTGGCTACGCCAGTGGTCCTGATCGTGCCCGGCTGGCAGCAGAATCGGCGATTCGCAGTCCCCTGCTGGAAGACATCGACTTCACAGGTGCACGGGGTGTGCTGGTGAACATTGCGGCCGGTGCCGATATTTCGCTCGGTGAGTTCTCGCAGGTCGGTGCCACGGTAGAGGATTTTGCTTCCGAGAATGCGACAGTGGTCGTGGGAACCGTGATCGATGAGTCCATGGGTGACGAGCTGCGCGTGACGGTCGTTGCAACGGGTCTGGGTGCAGAAGGTCTGATGGATCGCAAACCCAAGATTGCTGATGAACTGAAGCGCAAGGTTGCCGGCGATGGCGTGCCTGACTATGCGGATTTCGACAAACCGACCGTGATTCGTAATGCCGTGGTCAACGGCACCGACGAGGTTGACCTGAGAGCCGAGAAGGACCTGGAGTACCTGGATATTCCGGCGTTTCTGCGCCGTCAGGCAGACTAGGATGTTTGAAAGTAAGCATTTACTAACTAAGTATTTGCTAACTAAGATGGGTTGTGAAGAGCGATACCGCGCTGAAAAAGTGGAGGAAAATGCGGTCCGAATGCAACTTATGTAAAGATTTGTAGTCCTATTTCGAAGCTGTTGATAGTTGTCGTTCAGCGCGATAGAGCGACAGGTTGCTTTCTGTTAGTATTCGCGCCGAATTTGGGGACCAGAACAATAATGATCAGGCAAAGAACGCTGAAGAACGTCATTCGTGCGACGGGTGTCGGTCTGCACACGGGGGAAAAGATTTATCTGACCCTTAGACCCGCACCCGCAGACACCGGTATCGTGTTTGTACGGGTTGACGTTGATCCGGTTGTCGAGATTCCGGCGCTCACGGAGTACGTGGGCGACACGACGCTGGCGACGACCATCATGAAGGACGGCCACCGCATTTCGACGATCGAGCATCTGATGTCAGCGTTCAGCGGATTGTCGATCGACAATGCCTATGTTGAAGTGAGCGGCCCTGAAATGCCGATCATGGATGGCAGTGCGGCCACCTTCGTCTTCCTGATCCAGTCTGCCGGCATCGAAGAGCAGAATGCGCTCAAGAAGTTCATCCGGATCAAGAAACCCGTCCAGGTCACAGATGAGGAAAGCAGCCGCAGCTACGAACAGTCAGCCAGGCTGCTGCCCTACAACGGGTTCAAGGTCAGTCATACCATTGTTTACGACAATGCGGTGATCAAGGAACAGCAGGCCAGCGTTGATTTCTCGGCCACGTCTTTCGTCAAGGAAGTCAGTCGAGCCAGGACATTCGGCCTGATGCAGGAATTCGAACACCTGCGAGAGCGAAACCTGGCCCAGGGCGGCAGCCTCGACAACGCGGTCGTTGTCGATGAATACCGCATTCTCAATGATGACGGGCTGCGTCATGAAGATGAGTTTGTCCGCCACAAGATCCTGGATGCCATCGGTGATCTCTACCTGCTGGGTCACAGCCTGATCGGCGAGTTCGTGGGGTACAAGTCAGGTCATACTGAAAACCACGCGCTACGCCGGCGATTGTTGCAGCAGAATGATGCCTGGGAGATCGTCACTTTCGACGATATAAAAAGCGCGCCGGTTTCCTATGGCGGCCTTGCGGTCAATCATTCCTAGCTCTTTCAGCCAGTTTTTTCAGTGCGTGTTTCAGATCGGGATCCTCGATATGTTCGGCCGTACTTTCGAGATTCCGGGCAGAATGCTCGCTCAGATGACGTTCAACCACGGGTGCAGGATCCTTGAAGTAGCCCGGATCCACCTTGACCCTGACCCGATTAACCTCAATGCCGGCTCTTCCCAGCGCATCAATAATGTTCTGTTGACGATAGCGAATACGGGAAGCCGCCGCACCGGAAGCGGTTATGAGGACTAACTCCTTGTTTTTAAAAGCGGAAACGCTCGCATCGGCACTGCCAGCCTCGCGGACAATGGTGGTGATATCAGTGAGCTTCCGGGATTGGGCATAGAGCGAATGCAGTATATGATTAGCTCCTTTAAGAATCTGTCCTGTAGAACGGACGGAGCGGGGAATTTGCGCGTATTTGGCGCGAGTTGTAGGTTCTCGACTGCGAGACATGATTTGCTACACACGGAAGTGTAAGACCCAGTATCCATGAAGTTCATCATTGTTGACAACAAAAGCGGTAAACATCGCTCCTTCAACGCCAACACCTTTATTTTTGGTCTGGCGATAGCGGGGCTGTTGTCGATTCCGGCGGCCACCGGCTATTTTGCTTATCGCATGGGGCTTGGAGATGCGGCGCTCACCGCCGATATGGTCGCGAAATGGCGCGAGGTACTCGACCAGCAGCGAGAGAGTATCGACAAGGTGCGCTATGAAGCGGAATACAACCTTGAGGCCTCTGCGCTCCGGATTGCCCAGCTGCAGGCACGAATCGTCCGTCTGGATGCACTGGGTGAACGGTTGACCCGGGTGGGCCGACTGGACCAGGGTGAGTTTGATTTTTCCCAGGCGCCCGCCATGGGTGGTCCGGAAAGCCAGCTGCCTGAAAACCAGATGGAAGTTGCGGGCTACCAGCCACCAGCCTACATGGAACTGCTGGACCAGCTGGCCACCGATATTGAGGATCGTGAACAGCAGCTCGGTGTACTGGAAACGCTGCTCGCAAATCGCAAGATGCAGCGGGACGTTTTCCTCGCTGGCCGCCCTGTTCGAAAGGGCTGGATGTCCTCCCGCTATGGCCACAGGGTTGATCCGATCAACGGCAAACGGGCCTGGCACAATGGCGTTGATTTCGCCGGGAAGGAAGGCGCGGACGTGGTTGCCGTCGCAGCCGGCGTCGTGGTCTTTGCGGGTGATCGCAGTGGCTACGGCAAGATGGTTGAAATCAATCACGGCAGTGGCTATTCCACCCGCTACGGGCACCACAAGGAGCTCGTGGTGAAAGCCGGGGATATTGTCCGCAAGGGTGAAGTTATCGGTCTGATGGGCTCCAGCGGACGATCAACCGGTCCTCACGTGCACTTTGAAGTCTTCAAGAACGGTCGCGTCGTCGACCCGTCTACCTATATACACCGCGCCAGCCGCTGAATCCTGCCTGCATTGACCCCGGCTGCGGTACACACAGTGTAACGCGAATTATCCCCACCCGTTGAATCAACAGTAGATACAGAATATGGCATTGCAGTTTCTCAGCAGGATTTTTGGCAGTAAGAACGAGCGCGAGCTCAAGCGGATGCGCAGGATCGTCCAGAAGATCAATGAGTTCGAGCCCGATCTCGAAAAGTTGTCCCAGGATGAGCTGTTCCGTCAGCGTGAAGTTTTCCGGGGAAGACTGGACAAGGGAGAGTCCCTGGAAGATATCCTGCCGGAAGCCTTCGCCACGGTCCGGGAAGCAGCAAAGCGGGCTCTGGGTCTGCGCCTGTTCGACGTGCAGATGATCGGTGGCATTACCCTTCATGAAGGGAAAATCGCGGAAATGAAAACCGGTGAAGGTAAAACGCTGGTTGCTACGCTGCCGCTTTACCTGAATGCCATCACCGGTGAGGGATCTCACCTGGTCACGGTGAATGATTACCTGGCCAAGTGGGGCGCCGAGTGGATGGGGCCGGTCTACGGTGCGCTGGGCATGACAGTCGGCGTGGTTTACGCGGGGCAGAGCCTCGATGAGAAAAAATCAGCCTATCTCGCAGATGTGACTTACGGCACCAACAACGAGTTCGGCTTTGACTACCTGCGGGACAATATGGCGTTCTCGCTGGAAGAAAAAGTGCAAAGAAAGCTGCGCTTTGCGATCGTCGATGAAGTGGATTCCATTCTCATCGATGAGGCGAGGACACCGCTGATTATTTCAGGTGGTGTCGAGAACACGGCCGATCTGTACCGAAAGATCAATGACATCGTGCCCCAGCTGGTGCCCCAGGTAAAAACGTCGGAAGACATACTCGAAGACCGGGAGCCACCGGGCGACTACTATGTGGATGAAAAGCAGCGTGATATCGACCTTACCGAAGAGGGCCACCAGAAAATAGAAAACCTGCTGGTTCGTTCGGGGCTGCTCAGGGAAGGTGACAATCTGTATGGCACGGCAAACCTGTCGCTGCTGCATCACGTCCAGGCAGCGCTGAAGGCACACACGCTGTTCCACAAGGATGTTGAATACATCGTGCAGAACAACGAGATCGTGATCGTTGATGAGCACACGGGGCGTACGATGCCGGGACGTCGCTGGTCGGGGGGTATCCACCAGGCCATCGAGGCGAAGGAAGGCGTCAGTATTACCAATGAAAGCCAGACCCTCGCGTCGACCACCTTCCAGAACTACTTCCGTCTGTATGACAAGCTTGCCGGTATGACAGGTACTGCCGATACCGAAGCCTTTGAATTCCGTCAGATCTACGGTCTGGATGTGGTGGTTATACCGACCAACCTGCCGATGATCAGGAAAGACCTGAACGACCTGATTTACCTGACCCGGGACGACAAGTTCGAGGCAATTGCCGATGAAATTGAAGACTGTCTGGGCAAGGGAGCACCTGTGCTGGTTGGAACAGCCTCCATTGAAACCTCAGAGCTGTTATCTGCGCTGCTGAAAAAGAAGAAGATCAAGCATAGTGTACTGAACGCAAAGTTCCATGAGCACGAGGCAGAAATTGTTGCCCAGGCGGGCAAGCCGGGCACGGTCACCATTGCAACGAATATGGCAGGTCGAGGTACCGATATTCTCCTGGGCGGTAACTGGGAGGCGGAGCTTGCGAAGATCGAGAATCCAACGGAAGAGCAGGCGCAGCAGATCAGGGATGCCTGGGAGAAAAATCACCAGAGTGTTCTGGATGCCGGCGGCCTGCATGTGATTGGTACAGAACGGCATGAATCGCGGCGCATCGATAACCAGCTGCGGGGTC
>JAQCAK010000460.1 GCA_027621895.1 Pseudomonadota bacterium
GTCAGGCGGGACGAACAGCAACGCCCAGCCGCAACCGGTAACAAACAGGATCACCGTCAGCCCCACCAGCCAGGGCATCCAGCGCTGGGAAAGGGCAAAAAAGGACCGGGGCGAACCCAGCCTGTGAAACCACTGTAGTAAATTCAAGCTTCAGCAACCGTCAGCAATTGAGTTTGTCCGGAGACAGGAAATCACAGTTTACCAGACCACAGGCCGGGCAACAGGTTCCCGGGACAACCTGCAGCAACGGACAAATGGCTGCAATTCCCGTCTAACGTTCCACCGATATCCGCAGACCCGCGGCAATCGCCAGCGGCGCCAGGGAAATCGCCAGCAGCAGAATCGCAGCCAGCCAGTAAATGTAACCCTGTATCGGCAAACCGGTCATGGATGCTCCCGCCATGGCAGTGGCCAGCACCAGAACCGGCACATAAAGGGGCAGGACGAGAATGGTCACCAGCAATCCACCCCGCTCCAGTCCGACGGTCAGGGCCGCCCCGATGCCGCCCAGCAGGCTGAGCGTCGGTGAAACCAGTGCCAGGGAAACTGCCATCGTGACGATGACATCAAAGGGCAGGAACAGGAGCAATCCCACCACCGGCATCAACAGGATCAGGGGCAGGCCGGACACCAGCCAGTGCGCCAGCACCTTGGCCAGCGACAGGACAACCATGGACTGCCCGGAGCCCACCATCTGTTCGAGCGAGCCGTCCTCAAAGTCCGAGCGAAACATCAGGTCCATGGACATCAGGGTCGCCAGCAGGGCTGCTGCCCAGATGACACCCGGGGCAATGGCAGACAGCTGGCCCGGAGAGGGACTGACGCCCAGCGGGAACAAGCTGATGACCACCAGGAAGAACACGAGAGGATTGAGTATGTCCTGAGGACTGCGCAAATGCAGGCGAATGTCCCGGGCCATGGCCGCCAGAAAGAATGTCATGTCTCCAGTTCCAGTGTACCCGCGACCCCGACCCGGTTCAGCGCCTGGTGACTGGTGAGTATCACCGCTCCGCCGTTGTCGATATGTGTCGAGAGCAGTTCTTCCACGGCGGCACAACCATCGGTATCCAGCGAACTGAAAGGTTCATCCAGTATCCAGCAGGGATTTGTCGAGACAAACAGCAGCGCCAGCGCAACCCGGCGGCGCTGGCCTGCACTTAACTGACCACAGGGTGTATCCTCGTAGCCCTGCAGTTCAACCTGTGCGAGCGCATCTTCCAGCTGTGCTTCCGTCACCGGCGTATCCTGCAACCGGCACAGCCAGGCAAGGTTCTCCAGTACAGTCAACCGATCACTCAGTGCGGCACGATGGCCGAGAAAAACCGGCGGTCGATCCATGTCCCATTCGATACTGCCCTCGTATTCGCTGTACAGGCCCATCAAGGTTCGCAGCAGTGTGGTTTTCCCGCTGCCATTAATACCTCTGACCTGAAACAGCTGACCAGGCTGCAGCGAAAACGACAGGGCCGCAAACAGCGGGTGTCCTGATCGCTCTACCCTGAGGCCACTTACCTTCAACATCACGGTTACCGGTCACACAAAGTCACGGATTATAGCAGCGGTATTCACGTATAATGCCGCGTTCTCAAAAGCGGTATCAGAGATGATTTTCAAGAACGCGCATATTTTTCGACTGACCGGTTCGTCCCAGGTGGAAGCGGCATGGAACCCGGAACTGCTGCTGGAACAGCTGGAGAATCGCCGTTTCAAACCCTGTTCCGGTATCCGGCCTGCATCATTTGGCTGGGTTTCACCGCTGGGTGATCCCGAGGGTCCGCTGCTGCACCAGGTTGGCGGCTGCATCCTGCTCTGCGCCCGCCGGGAGGAAAAAGTTGTCCCGTCCAGTGCGCTCGGCGATATCCTGGCTGAGAAGATTGAACGTTTCGAATCAATGGAGGGCCGACCCGTCAGGGCTAAAGAGAAGCAGCGCCTGAAAGAGGATGCACTGGTCGAACTGTTGCCACGGGCACTGCCCCGTTCAAAGCAGATCTTCGGCTACATTTCGCCCAGGGACCACCTGGTTGTCATAGATACTTCTTCATCCCCGGAAGCTGAAATGTTCCTGTCCTGCCTCCGGGACACCGTCGGCAATCTCACCGTGGTACCACCACAGGTAAAATCCCGACCGGTCGAAACCTATACACACTGGCTGAAGTCGCGGAAGCTGCCTGAGGATTTCTCCTTTGGCGACCAGTGCGACCTGTTTGATCCCGAGGATGGCAGCGCGATCAGCTGTCGCAAGCAGGATCTGAATACGCGGGAAATTACCGTCCATCTGGATGCCGGCAAGCAGTGCAGCCGGCTGTCGCTGGTCTGGTACGGTGATCTGAAATTCAATATCGACAAGGACCTGATTCTCAGGCAGATCAAGGTCCTGAGTTCAGACGATGCCGCAGATGAAGCCGAGGACCCCATCGCTCAGCTGGACGCGGCCTTTATGAACTTCAGCCTGGAGATGGCCAGATTTCTGCCAGCACTGTTTTCGGCCCTGGGTGGTGAATCAACTCCCTGAAAATGTCGCTGTACTGCTATATAGTTGCTGGACCTATCCCTAAAGGAAACACATTGACATGAAATACCTGATGATCGTTTTAAGCAGTCTCCTGCTGGCAGCCGGTTGCTCCGAGCAGGCGCCCGAAAAAGAAACCTCTGCC
>JAQCAK010000461.1 GCA_027621895.1 Pseudomonadota bacterium
CGCCTCCTCCGTCCCCGTTTGGCTGTCCCCGCCTCCTCCGTCCCCGTTTGGGGCCTGCCCCGGGGCTCGCCATGAAAGCAGATCAGAGCTGGGCGATATCCGGGGTGTTAATCTCGTACAGTTCGATGATGTTACCGAACGGGTCGCGGCCGTAGATCGCGGATGACTCTTCACCGAAGTGCACCACGTCACCGGCAAAGGTCATGCCGTGCTGCAGCAATCGGTCATACTCCTGCTGGATGTCTTTGACCTGCAGGGCAAAATGCGGATAACCCCGATCATTGGGATCAGACCGAAGGTCCCGGGGTGCAGGATGGGAATACTCCCAGACTTCCAGGTAGGCGTTCGGGCCTTTGAGCATGGCCATCCGGGCACAGGCATCCTTCAGGCCAATGGCACGGTCGACTTCCTCCCGCTTTTCAAATTCGCTTCGCTGGACAACTTCAAAGCCCAGGCCCTCGGTATAAAACGCCAGCGCTTTCTCCAGGTCATCAACGCCGACCGCCACATGGTGTATTCCTACGATCAAGGGTTATCCCTCCTTTCCAGCAGACGCCATTCGAAGAATGACAAAATCTCGTCGCGTGCCTTTCGTGTGGGCTGACCGGCCTCGTCGATCAAATGCAGTGTGACGACGCTGTGGGGCGCCATATCAGTCCCCTGCCTGGCTGACCCGGCCGGCAGCACCGTACCCTGGAATCGATCCCCCAGGGCCTGACTGTACTCTTCAAAACGCTCCTTGCGGCAGAAAGGATCGCCTTCAAAGCAATATCCCAGCACCGTCAGGTCTTCGGCTTCCAGCCTGTCCCTGACGCAGCGCAGCTCATCCGGAGAGATATGCAGGCCACCTTTACGTCCCAGCGGCAGGGAAGGTTGCGACAGCACGGGCGCGAGCACACTGGGTTCCAGCATCAGGTTCAGGGCGAAGTTGCCGGTAAAGCACATGCCGATCGCACCCACACCCGGCCCGCCACAGGTTTCATGGGCATGCCTTGCCAGGGCCCGCAGCCAGTCAGTGACCGGACTGGACCGGTTGGCCGAGAAAGCCCTGAACTCCCGGGAGATGCAGGCCCGGGCCATGGACCTGAGGCTGTAGCCCGGCGTCGGTGGCCGGCCATCGTCTCCAAACAGGTGCGGCATCCAGACGGTAAAGCCGCGATCCCTGACCTTGCGGGCGAAATCAGCGACCAGCTGGTAGATGCCGGGCATCTCAGACATCACGATTACCGCCGGCCCCTCGCCGGACACATAGACCGTTTTTTCACGCCCGAGAAACGTCAGCTGCTGTCTGTCAAAATCAGTCAGCGGCTCTGGATGAATCAACCGTTCTTCGCTCATGACCCTTCCCTGGCTAACAACCCAAATGAACTCAACGCGATCAGGCGGACAGTGTCAGGCGCTCATGGGCACCCACCATCCGTTCACGAATGTCGATGCCTTCCGGGCAGGCACCGGCACAGGGCGCAGCGCATGTCAGGCAGGCGTCTGCGTTTCGATCAAGTTTCGCATACAGTTCCATCGCCTGCTTCTGGTCACCATAGTCTTCAAAATACATTCTGTGCCGCAGAACGTCATTGATCGGCAATGACGATGGACAGCTGTTGAGGCACTCACCGCAGGATGTAAAACAGTGTGTGCCCGCGATCAGATCATCGTAACGGTCCAGCAGCGCCAGGTCGCTGTCCGTCAAAGGCTGACCCGAGGCATAGATGTACTCATCAATATGCTGGGTATCAAAAAAGGACACGACCAGGCAGGAAACTGCTGGATTGGACATAACCCATTTGAATGCCGCCTGGGTGTAGGACGTGCTTTCATCCTGAAACTCCAGCATGCCACGGTGCTTGGCGCCCTTGAGTGTTTTCATGGCAACGATGCCCACACCTTTTTCAGCGGCGCGGCTGATGATGTCACGCTGCTTTGGCCAGGCACCATGATGATAGGCCAGCATCATGACATCAATCTTGCCCGAATCGATGGCCGCATAGGCGACCTCTTCAAGGTTCGGCGTGTGCGTGGAGACGCCCAGGTATTTCACCTTACCCTGGGACTTTGCCATTTCAAAGGCTGCCAGCATGTTGGGATCCAGCAACCGCTCGACGGTATCACAGGCATGAACATGAACCAGGTCGACGTAATCTGTCTGCAGTCGCGACAGGCTGTCATCCAGCGCCGCCAGGTAGGTTTCAGGGCTGGAACCCTGGCGCACATGTCCATCTGCTGTGCACCACTTGGTGACGATGAACAGTTCCTCCCTGTTCCTGCGGGCAATCACATTACCAATAATGGTTTCAGACTGGGCACCGGCATAGTCCGGCGAGGTGTCAATGTAGTTAACCCCACGATCCAGGACTTTGGTCAGAAAGCCCTCGGGATCAGGATGACGCATGAACTGGGTGGTTCCTATCGAGATGTCAGACACCATAAAGCCCGTGTTGCCCAGCGGCCGCTTGTGGACGATGGTGGCACCGGACCAGTCGGGATGTGCACCGGGCGCTGTCTTTTCCACATCGCCGGCCAGGGCGGGTCCGGTCGTCTGTATCCAGCCGGACATCCTGGCCACGGTTGCAGCACCGGCACCAATCACGCCGCCGGTTACGGCGGCGCTGCCCAGCAGGAATTTCCGTCGGCCGGATGGCGGGGGGGCG
>JAQCAK010000462.1 GCA_027621895.1 Pseudomonadota bacterium
TTTTTTCTGACTCATCCATCAGGTTAAGCAGGATAAAGACATCGTCGCCCAGGTCGTATTCAGTACGATTCGCAATAAACAGACCGCCATTCTTGATAAACGGCATGTAGTAGTTATGCAGCACCACCTTGTCCTTGATCGTCAAAGCGATCATGGTTTTCTTGCCGCCACCCCTTGCCAGCTTGGCCATTGCTACCTACCTGATACTATCTGGTCGAAATGATGCCCTATGAATCCTGAATCTACAAGATATTGCCGCTACTGACTTTGGCTTATGCGGCTTCCGCCAGCATCCATTCCAGCAGCATCTGGACATTGGCGTTCGATGTGCCGGACAGTGTTGACCGCGCACTGGTCAATCGATCGATCATTGCATGACGCTGGGACACATCGACGCTGTTGCTGTAGGACTCGATTTCAGTCCTGAGGTCATGATTGCGCAATACCTGCCCACCGGAAAGCGACCAGGCCAGGGAATCAGCGATCAACTGGTAAAAGATGTCCAGCACCATCACAGGGTCAGAACTTGAAAAAGCGGCGGCTGCTGTCAACGGTGACAGCTGGCCTGTCGCCAGCGGCGTCAGCTTTTCGGCAACGGCTTTCCGCAGGGCCAGGTACTCGTCAGACAAATGGTTGGTTACCCTGAGCGGTGAACCGCCTGCAATCTCGAGCAGCAGTTCCGGATCCTGATCACCTGGAATCCGAGAGGCAAGCCAGCGCACTGCCACATCACGTTCCGGCAAACTGACCTCAAGCCGCTGACAGCGACTGCGAAGCGTTGGCAGCAGCCTGGCAGGACGATTGGTCACCAGGATGAGTATCGTATCTTTCGGTGGCTCCTCCAGGCTTTTCAGCAGCGCATTGGAGGCCTGGATGTTAAGACAGTCGGCGGGGTCGATGAGGCACACCTTGACGCCGCCCTGTTGTGAGGTCTGCTGTGCCCATTCACCCAGTGACCGAACCTGATCCACCAGGATCTGCTTTGACTCCTTCAGCGTGACCCGGAGCAGATCCGGATGCGTACCCGCAGCAATCAGGCGACAGCGGCTGCAGGTACCGCAGGCCAGTTCACTGCCGGAAGCCCCCTGGCAAAGCAGGCGCGCTGCCATCTGTTCAGCCAGCGTCGATTTGCCGGTTTCCGCGGGGCCTGCAAGCAGGTAAGCATGTGACAGCCGATCATGGTGCAGCTGGGTCACGAATCTGTCCCAGTGTGGGGTGTGCCAGGCAAGCAGTTCGTCGTTCACTGGCGATCCAGCAGCGAACTGACGGCGGCCCTGACCGATGCCTGCACCTCCACAAGCGGTCGTCCCGCATCAATGACCTCGTACCAGGGATTGCTTTTCGCCAGCTCCAGGAATACCTGCCGGACCCGCTCGAAAAACGCCCGCTGTTCCGATTCAAACCGATCAGCCTCTGTGTTGGCTGTAGCGCGTTCGAGCCCCGTCTGAACATCCAGGTCAAGCAACAGGGTCAGGTCCGGACGAAAAGCGCCCAGAACCAGCTGCTGCATGGCAGCGACCCGTTCAATACCCAACTGCCGGCCGCCCCCCTGGTAGGCAAAGGAGGAATCGGTGAACCGGTCAGAGATCACCCAGGTACCGGCATCCAGCGCCGGCAGAATAACTTCCTCGACATGCTGCGCGCGGGAAGCAAACATCAGCAGCAGTTCGGTCATCGGGGTCATGCCGGCTTCTTCCTTGTCGAGCAGAATTTCCCTGATGCGTTCACCGGTTCGGGTTCCGCCGGGTTCCCGGGTCACAATAACCTTGTGACCAGCTTCCCGGACCAGGTCGGCCACCAGGGCCAGGTTCGTCGACTTGCCGACTCCTTCAACACCTTCAATGGTAATGAACCGACCTTTCATGGCGCTGACTTCTGATAGCGGTTGACCGCACGATTGTGTTCTTCCAGTGTTTCCGAAAAATAGCTTCTACCATTTCCCATGGCCACAAAGTACAGGTAGTTATGGTCGGCACCTGACAGCGCCGCCTGGATCGATGCCAGTCCCGGGGAGCAGATGGGTGTCGGCGGCAGCCCCCTGCGCGTGTAGGTATTGTAAGGGGTATCTTCCCGCAGGTGAGCCCTGATCAGATCGCCGTCGAATTCGGGTCCCACACCATAGATGACAGTCGGATCCGACTGCAGCTTCATATTGCGCGCCAGGCGATTCAGAAAGACGCCCGCGATTTTCTGTCGATCAGGTTCATAACCGGTCTCCTTCTCAATGATGGAAGCCAGCACCAGCGCGTCATAGGGTGTTTCGATACCGGCAGCAGGCACGCGGCGATTCCATTCGGCTTCGAGCACTGTCTGCATGCGGGTCAGGGCAAGGTGGAGTATCTCCACGTCAGCATCGTCCTTGATGTAGTGGTAGGTGTCAGGAAACAGCCAGCCTTCAAGGTCACCTTCAATATTCAACACCTGGGAAAGTTCTGCACGGCTCAGGTCAGGTGTCAGCTGTTTCAGGTAGGGAGCATCGACGAAAAGTTCCAGCCAATGTTCCAGGGTAATCCCCTCTGGAAACGTGAGCCGATGCTGAACCACCTTGCCCGACCGGAACAGCGCCAGCAGATCACGGATGTCCATCCCCGGTTCAAGCTGGTACTGCCCTGCCCGAACCGGGCCCGCATCGCGGGTCAGCAGTGCC
>JAQCAK010000463.1 GCA_027621895.1 Pseudomonadota bacterium
GCGACTTAACGTACGAAAAAAATTTCCTAGACCCCATCGTCGGGACCAGCATCTGCCTGGCTCAATGGCAGAGACGCGCACTGTTTGAGGAAATCAATCACGGCTGTTTCACTGCCGTTCTCGCGTTCGTGCCAGTAGACACTGATCAGCTGATTGCTCTCTTCCACCTGCTCGACGTCATGGGGCAGATCGCCAACCGCGGCTTCGACCCAGTCGCGCAGCAGCGGACGTTTTTCGACGGGTCCGGTGACCCAGTGCCAGTAGCTGCCGCCTTCCTTTGGAACGTCCCTTGCACCAACAGGTTGCTGGCTGGCTTCGCGTTTCTGGATACACCAGGTCAGTCTCGGCTGTTCCCGCTGGGTCTGCTCACGTTGCCTGTGTAAACGGTAGGCAATCACTTTCAGGGTGGGTGGAAGGGGACGGCCGGTCGCAGAGATGTATCTTTCCTGCCGAGGATTTGGATCATCAATGGTCGCAAGATCCACGATCACACCAGCCTCACGGGCCACTTTACGCATTACCATCTGCTCTTTCTGTCGCGCAGACGGCAGCACCGCCACGATAGGAACAATGATAAAAAGCAGTGCCAGCACGATGATCACATAAACCAAAATTCGCCCTCCCAGGGCAATCCAAAAACGGTTGAGGTGGTCAGGTGAACTGTGTAAATTGGCTTTTGGGCCAACCACACAACTACCCAATAATCGATCACTATACAGGGCGGATGCGATGGGAGAGTACAAGCACATTCTGGTCGGTGTCGACCTGACTATCGAATCCCGGGATGTAACAAGACGCGCCTGTGCACTCGGTTCGGCTTTCAATGCGCGGATCAGCTGCGTTCACGTCATAGAACCACTGTCTCTGGCCTACGGTGGCGACATTCCCATGGACCTTTCGACCATCCAGGAACAGATTCAGGACACCGCGAAATCCCATCTCGCCGAGTTTGCTGAAACCCTGGGCATTGCCGAGGCGGACCGCCACCTGATTTTCGGGCGACCGGAGACAGAGATTCATACCCTGGCCAACGAGATCGGCGCTGATCTGATCGTGGTTGGCAGTCATGGCCGGCACGGCCTGGCACTGTTACTCGGTTCCACCGCCAACGGTGTCCTGCACGGCGCGCCCTGCGACGTTCTTGCAGTTCGAGTGTGACCAGATCATTCCTGATACCGGATTCTCCTTAAGCCCTCCGCTAAACTTCCATTACTTTTATCGACAAGACGTGTTCTTATCCCGCTGGTGAAGAAAACCCTGATAGCGATCCTGTTGTGCGTTTCCCTGCCCGCCCTGGGGGAGTTTTCCCGTGGCGCAAACTACGCCGCGCCGCCGAACCCGGATCGTTTCCAGCAACACCAGCAGTATCTTGAAGCACTGGAACTGATCCGATCGAATCAGTTCACCCGCTACGAACGGCTGAAACCTTCACTGCGTACCTATGCCCTGTTTCCCTACCTGGAATACACCTACATGGCCTGGCGCATCTCGGGACAGTCCGAGCAGGACATGCTGGCCTTCAGGGAACAGTATACCCAGACGCCCCTGGTCGAACCGCTGATGCAGCACTGGCTGTCCAACCTGGCGAAGCGCGGCGAATGGGCACTGTTCGTCAAGTATTATCCTGAGGTCTCAGCGGACAAGACCCTGGCCTGCCGGTACGGTACGGCGCTGATCAAGACAGGCGATACGGAATCCGCCCTGCAACACGCGGAATCCCTGTGGCGCGTGGGATACTCGCAGCCCGATGAATGCGATCCCGTGTTCAACCTGTGGCGCAACAATGGCGGGCTGACTCCGGCACTGGCCTGGGAACGTTTTGCCCTGTCCCTGGATGCCAGCAACAGCAAACTGTCGAAGTACCTTATGCGATTCGTGGATCGCGACGACAAGTCATTTGCCACCAATTATCGACTGGTGCACTTCCAGCCGAAAACCGTCAAGCGTTTCAATGCCTTCCGCGCCGATCACCAGCGCAACCGCGAGATCGTGCTGCACGGTATCAGAAGACTGGCGCGGGTGGATGCCATCGATGCAGCTGAAACCCTGCGGCGTTATGAGTCCATCCATCATTTTGATCCCGACCAGCTGGAGGCAACCTGGGCCTATGTCGGTGTCCGACTCGCCCTGGCC
Source organism: Pseudomonadota bacterium (assembly GCA_027621895.1). Taxonomy (GTDB): domain Bacteria; phylum Pseudomonadota; class Gammaproteobacteria; order Pseudomonadales; family Azotimanducaceae; genus UBA9659. The sequence continues at coordinate 2,134 of JAQCAK010000463.1, forward strand.
TCATCCAACCTGTCATTGACGGAATCCCTGCCCCTGAACCTGCATGACTACCCGGAAGTCACCGAGGCTCGAATCCGGCAAAGCCTGAAATACGGTGACTTCTCCAATGTCCTGGTGCTGATCAACCTGCTGCCGGAAGACCTGCAGGCATCAAGCCGCTGGCAGTACTGGAAGGCGCGGGTACTGGCACGCTCAGAGGGCGAGGGCGACCGCCTGAGCGCAAGGGAAATATTCACCAGCCTGGCAGACGAACGCTCCTTTTATGGATTCCTGGCTGCCGATATTCTCGACCTGCCGTACAACTTCCAGGACCAGACGGAGGAAGTCACCCTGGAGCAGGTCCTGTCACTGGAAAAAGCACCGGGGATTCAGCGGGCGCTGGAACTCTACTCGCTGGGTGAGCGTTCCCGCGCCCGTCGCGAGTGGTATTTCTCCACCGCGGAATTTACGCCCTCGGAGCGATCCGTGGCAGCCCGACTGGCGCTGCGCTGGGGCTGGTCCAAGGCCGCCATC
>JAQCAK010000010.1 GCA_027621895.1 Pseudomonadota bacterium
AAAGTAACAGTGGGGCACACTGATGGATGCTGCACCCGCAACCTGTCGGTAAAACAGACTCTCTTTCCAGTAGGATTGATAGCGCTCTGCCGTGTTGCGCCTGGCCGGGTCTGCCGCTTCAGTCTTGAGAACCAGGGTGTGTTCACCGCCGCGGGTTGAATAGTGAACCCGGTAGAGATCCGCCAGATAACCGCCCTGTTGATTGATGGGTTCCACCTCAAGGGAGTTAACGGGTTCTCCGAGCCGGGCGCCGAGCCAGGCGGGAGTCAGGGTACTGGATATGAAGGATTGCGCCATGCGGGATATTGTACCCTCATGACAGTGTCCGGCCTGATCTAACCCGGTGCCGGGCATGGTAACCTTGGCGGCGTCGGGCTGTGCAACCGGGCCCGGCTCGCCGCTATCCATTCACGAGTATCCAGCAACATGTTTCAGGCGCGTTACTACCACACCGGCAGAAAGTGCTGGCTAGAGGTGATAGACCCCGCCGAAGTGCTGCTGGCGAGAAAGCCGGCGGAAGTGGAAACCCTGCTGGAGTCCGTCGAAGCCCGTTGCCAGGCAGGCATGCAGGCCATCGGGTTTGTCACCTATGAAGCTTCAGGCGCGATTGATCCAGCCCTGGTTCACCATGAGCCCGGCCAACTGCCGCTGGCGGCTTTTGCCATTTTTCAGACTGCACGGGAGGTAGAGCCACCCGATGGCGATGTTTCCCAGGCGCTTGCGCCGGATATCACCGAGGCTGAATTTGGCGAGCGGATTCGTCGGATTCATGGCTATCTTGAATCCGGTGATACCTACCAGGTGAACATCACGCATCGTCTGCGGGGAACGGTCACGGGCAGCGCCGGGGCCGTGTTTGGCGCCTTGTATCGCGCGCAGCCGTCACCCCTGGCGGTGCTGATTGAAACTGATGACTACGCCATCTGCAGTGTATCGCCGGAACTGTTTTTTGAACGAAAAGGCCTGTCTCTGCGCGTCGAACCCATGAAAGGCACCCGACCCCGGGGCAGGTTCCTGGTCGAAGACGAGTCTTTCCGAAATGCCCTGGCCTGCTCGGCGAAAGATCGGGCAGAGAACCTGATGATTGTGGACATGATGCGCAATGACCTGGGGCGTATCGCAGAAACGGGGTCCGTCAGACCCGACTCCTTGTTTGCTATTCGGGCCTTTCCCACGGTCTGGCAGCAGGTCTCTTCTGTCTCTGCTCGCAGCCCTGCCTCGCTCGCGCGGATTTTTGCCGCGCTGTTTCCCTGCGCGTCAGTGACCGGTGCACCGCGGGTCAGGACAACGGAGACTTTCCAGAAACTGGAAAACAGCCCGCGGGGTGTCTATACCGGCGCAATTGGCGTCGTGGAACCCGGCGGTGATGCCCGGTTCAGTGTGGCAATCCGCACACTGGTGATCAACAAGCACAGCGCCGAGGCAGAATACGGCGTGGGCGGAGGTATTGTCTGGGATTCCAGCGCCGTTACCGAATGGGAAGAATGTGCCACCAAGGCGGGCATCCTGAGCCATGGTCGTGGTGACTTTGAGCTGCTGGAAACCTGTCGTTACTCGCCACTCGAGGGTGTCTACCTGGAGGACCTGCACCTGGGACGTTTGGCCGCCTCGGCTGCAGCACTGGGATACCCCTGGCCCGGCGAAGAGATCAGGCACCAGTTGCGATCCCTGCAGGCAGATCACCCGCTCAGAGTCAGGCTGCGGCTGAGCCGCGCCGGGCAGGTATCACTGGAGCACACGCCCCTGGCGGCAATCAGCACGCCGGTTCGATTGCGACTGGCCAGGGAGCCAGTGGACAGCAGCAATTACCTGCTGTTTCACAAGACAACCCGCCGGGACGTCTACGAACAGGCACGCCGGGCAGATTCGGATGATGTCATCCTGTTCAATGAAAAAGGTGAACTCACCGAGACAACCATCTATAACCTGTTCATTGAACGGGACGACGAACTGCTGACGCCAGCACTGCATTGCGGGCTGCTGCCCGGCACTTTTCGCCAGCACCTGCTTGAGCAGAACCAGGCCAGAGAGGCCGTGCTGACCCGGCAGGATCTCGAAACCGCGACCCGTATCTATGTCGGCAACAGCGTCCGTGAGCTCTGCGATGCCCTGTACCTGCCCGATTAGAAAACCGGGTCAGATACATTTTCAGTCCGTAGCGGTATCATGGGAATGCCACTAAACCACAGGAGAACGCGCTTGCGAACGATAAAGTCCTGGCTGATGGGGATGCTGCTGGTCTCCCTGGGCAACCTGCCGCTGCACGCAACTGCCGCTGACAGTGGCATCTACAACCTGCACAGGATATCGGATGCGCTGCTGACCGCCGGCCAGATCAAGCCTGATGATCTGCCGGTACTTGAAGCGGCCGACATCGGGATGGTCATCAACCTGGCGCCGGTCAGCGAGGATCATAATCGGGACGAGAGCTTCTGGGTTACCCGGCAGGGCATGGCCTATGTGCAGATTCCCGTGCCCTGGGAGCAGCCGACGTTGGAAGACCTGAACCTGTTTTTTGACGTCATGGACACTCGCGGGGAGCGTAACGTCCTTGTGCACTGTTTCGCCAACTACCGGGCATCCGCCTTCACCTATCTTTATCGAGTACTCAGGCAGGGTGTCGATGAAAAAGAAGCCCGGGCTGACCTTGAGGTGATCTGGGATGCAGCCGCATTCGAGGAGTATCCCCAGTGGGCCGCGTTTATCGAAGCAGTGCAGGCCAGCGTTGCTGCCAGAGAGTGATTCGCGGTTTCCACTGAAAGTTTTTAGTAATGGAGTCCCGTCAGCCTGGAGGCGGACGCGCGGGCAATCCATCGAAAGGTCCCTCTGGCCCGACATAGTGACGTGTCGTCCAGCCATCACGGGTGCGGCTGAGATGGAAAATGGTGTCATTGGTCTGGTGAAAGCCGAGCATCCCGGCGGGTGCCATGTCGAGCAACACGCCCACCAGGACCCGGCCAATCATGCCGTGAGAAACCACTGCAATCCTCTCGAGGTCGAGGGTTGAGAGATGCGCCAGGAACTCGCCGGCGCGCTGGATCATGTCCGGGTAGTTTTCACAGTTGGGCCCGCGATAGTTGAACTCATCCGCCCGCCAGCTGGCGAACTCTTCCGGCCACTCGTGGATGAGTTCATCCCAGAAGCGTCCGCTCCAGTCGCCGCAGTCCCATTCCATGATGCGATCATCGAAGGTGACGGGCAGCGCCAGGTGCCGGTTGAGAATCTCGGCAGTCTGTCGGGTGCGATCCAGCGGTGACACAAACAGATGTTCAATACCCTTGTCGCGAAGCATCTGACCGTGCTGGTCTGCCTGCTGCCGGCCAAGATCGTTCAGGTTGGAGTTCCACTGCCCCTGCATCCTGCGGATCGCATTCCACTCGGTCTGGCCGTGGCGAACGAAATAGAGGTCTTTCAGGAGGACTCTCCGATCTGAACCAGTTCGAGATAGGCGTTCTGGAAATGCACATAGGCAACCGGTCCACCGCCATCAGGAAAGGCCTCCTCTGAAACGGCTCTCGCCGCTGCCTTGTCCGGTGATGCCAGCCTGAAATGTGAGTAGCCGGCATCCCGGAAAATATCGAAGCTGTGTTTGGGCGCCAGCGCGAGGGTATCGGGCGTCACCAGGGCGATGGTCATACCGGGATCCTCCCTGACCAGCAGGTGAGCGGTGCCCCTGTCGTAAAATGGCTCAGACCCCTGTCGTTGCACGGCAAAATGCCGCTCGTAGCCGGCGATGTGCGCATCCAGATCCGCCGGGTCTGTCCAGATGTAGACCCGGTGGTTCTCGTGCGGGCAGGGAGCAGAGGCGTTGAGTTCGTACTGCTGCCGATCAGGTCCTGTAAACCAGAGTCGGTCGTGTTTTCCCAAGCGAAATTCATCGAAACCCGAAAGCGGTTTGATCAGGCCCTCGTCCATCAACTGGTTCGCGACACCTTGCGGGTCCTCGTGCGTGATTCTAAAGATGGTATCTGCAACCCTCGGGTTGTCAGTGTCGGGCAATGGCTCTGCGATATAGGAGGTAAAGGTGTCTTTCTCGAAATAGTCAGGCGAATCGAGGTCGCCTCGGCGATAGATAAACTGCCGGCCCACACCCGGGTACATGTTCCGAATGTAGATTTGTGCGCCCAGAATCGTCAGGAAGCGGTCCGTCCGGGCCAGGTCGCCGCTCATGGGAATGGCGGCCTGATCGGCATCCTCCGGCGGCATCGCCTCGATCAGGGTGGTGCCGTAGTGCGCAATGGACATGTCTGCCATGGTCTTTTCCTGTTTCCTGTATGCAAGGGTTTTGCTATGGCAACTACCATAGCAAAACCGCAGGAGAGGGAAAATCGCCGGCTCTAGCTCATCAGGTCGGTCAGGGCCTGGTTCAGCGTCGGAGAGGGGCGCATCGCCTTGATAGCCAGTTTGGTAGTAGCCGCCAACGTCAACCGGGTGCCCCTGGGCTGCGAGCAGTTCCTGGTTGATCCTGTCCTCGTTTGCGTGGAGGGTATCCGCCAGTTCCTGGAACTTGGCCTTGAGGCTTGGGTCTGCATCCTGGGCCGCCATGGCTTCCGCCCAGTACATGGCCAGGTAGAAATGGCTGCCCCGGTTGTCGATCTCATTGACCTTGCGGGATGGCGATTTGTTGCTTTCGAGAAACTTCGCGATCGCGATATTCAGCGAATCCGCGAGAATCTGCGCCTGCCCGTTGTCAAAAGTCTCTGACAGGTGTTCCAGTGAAGCACCCAGCGCGAGAAATTCACCCAGTGAATCCCATCGCAGGTGACCTTCCTGTTCAAACTGCTGCACATGCTTGGGCGCAGAACCGCCGGCGCCAGTCTCGAAAAGCCCACCGCCGTTGATCAGCGGCACAATGGAAAGCATCTTTGCGCTGGTGCCCAGTTCCAGGATCGGGAAGAGGTCTGTCAGGTAGTCACGCAGCACGTTGCCCGTCACGGAGATCGTGGATTCACCCTTTCTTGCGCGTTCCAGTGACAGCCGGGCGGCTTCAGCAACAGGCAGAATCTGGTGTTCAATCCCGGTGAGATCATGCTCCGGCAGATACTTCTCAACCTTTGTGATCAGGTTGGCATCGTGTGCCCGGTTGCTGTCCAGCCAGAAAACGATCGGCCAGCCAGTGGCTTTGGCCCGGTTAACGGCAAGCTTGACCCAGTCGCGGATCGGACCGTCCTTCATCCGGCAGAGCCGCCAGATGTCACCGGCACCGACCTTGTGTTCCAGCAGAGTGCCATTCGCGCCAAGAACCCGGATTGTGCCGTCAGAAGGCGCTTCGAAAGTCGTGTCGTGAGAACCGTACTCTTCCGCTTTCTGGGCCATCAGACCCACATTGGGTACCGAACCCATGGTGGTCGGGTCGAAGGCGCCGTGTTCAATACAGTGCTTGATGGTCTCATCGTACAGGGGGGCATAGCAGCGGTCAGGAATCACCGCATTCATGTCGTGCAGTTCTCCGTCAGGTCCCCACATCTTGCCGGACTCGCGGATAGCGGCGGGCATGGAAGCGTCGATAATGATATCGCTCGGTACGTGCAGGTTGGTGATGCCCTTGTCGGAATTCACCATGGCCAGCGCCGGACCTCTTTCAAGGCAGGCGTCCAGGTCCGCCTTGATGGCATCAGCCTGGTCTGCAGGCAGACTCCTGATCTTGTCGTACGCATCGCCGATGCCATTGTTGGGATCGAAACCCAGGGAGTCCAGCAGGGTGGCGTGCTTCTCAAGCGCCGGCTCGTAGTAGGCCTTCACGCAATGACCAAACATGATCGGATCAGATACCTTCATCATGGTGGCCTTGAGGTGCAGCGAAAACAGCACGCCGTCTTCGGTGCTGGCAATCTGCTGCTTCAGGAAAGCGACCAGGGCGTCTTTGCTCATGGCCGCGGCGTCGACGACCTCGCCCTTCTCGACCTGCACGTCACTCTTCAGTGTCTTTTTGCCGTCGGCCCCTTCGAATTCGATGGTCAGGGAGTCGTCCTGGCCCATCACGACAGATTGCTCACTGCCGTAAAAGTCACCGGCTTCCATGTGGGAAACGTGAGATCGGGAGTCTGGAGACCAGGCGCCCATCTTGTGCGGATACTTGCGGGCAAAGTCCTTGACGGCCTTGGCGGCTCGACGGTCAGAGTTGCCTTCCCTGAGGACCGGATTGACGGCGCTGCCCTTTACCCGATCGTAGCGGGCCTTGATCTCTTCCTCTTCCGGTGTCGACGGTTCTTCCGGATAGTCAGGCAGATCGTAACCCTTGGCCTGAAGCTCACGGATGGTCGCGTGCAGCTGCGGGCTGGAGGCGCTGATGTTGGGCAGCTTGATGATGTTGGCTTCGCGCTTCTGGGTCAGATTGCCGAGGTAGGCCAGTTCATCAGGGATTCGCTGCGCTTCGGTCAGCCGTTCCGGAAAACTGGCGATGACCCGTCCAGCCAGCGAGATGTCCCGGATTTCCACTTCGACACCAGCCGTGTCAGTGAACGCCTTGATGATGGGCAGGAATGACCAGGTCGCCAGTCTCGGGGCCTCGTCGGTTTCGGTGTATACGATCTTTGGTGTGTCAGTCATGAGTACTGCAAAGCCTTCTCTTGGTATCTTGTGGATACTTGCTTATTTGTCGCCCCGGTATGGAGGCAGCGCCTGGAACAGCCACAAACGGACACTGTCTGGCAATGTCGAATGTACGATTCCCGGGCCAATAAGGTTCGCTTGCGGGATTATCAGGGCGGGTAGCCCCTTCGCAGAGCGGCGCTATTATAGAGCAAACCAGCGACCTTCGCATTGACGGGTATTTTCCCAGTCAGAGGCTCGCTGCCAGGATCATCTCTGGCTGCCTGAAGGTCGACAACCTGTTATAAAGACGGGACAAATCCCAGTCAATACAGATGCTTATGAAAAATTCGGGAATCGGGCTGCTGCTGGTTCTGTGCCTGCTGTTGCCCTGTGCTGCCGATGCCAGGGAAGTGACCCTGCTTTATACCAACGATATTGAGAGTGTCTACGAACCGGTAGAAGCCTTCTGGCGGGATGATATGCAGGCCATCGGGGGCATGGCACGGCTGTCTTCCCTGGTGTCCCGGCTGCGGTCCGAGGCAGAGGTCAGTTTCCTGCTGGATGCGGGCGACATGTTTACGGGGTCCCTCTCGAAAGCCACCGGTGGCCAGCTGGTATTCGATATCTACAGCACCATGGGATACGACGCGGGCAATCTGGGTAACCACGAATTCGAATACGGCTGGCAGGTCTTGCAGAACGTGATGCAGCGGGCCAGGTTCCCTGTGCTGAACGCCAACATCTATCACACGGGTACGGATATTCCCTTTGCAAGGCAGTACGCGATACTTGAACGGGAAGATGTCCGAATCGGCGTGATCGGGCTGATGGGCGTTGATGCCTTCGTGAATACCATGATGAAGTCCAACCGTGAGGGATTGTCAGTCAGGCCGCCCGTCGAGGTCACCCAGGCACTGGTTGATCAGCTCAGGCCCGAGGTGGACCTGGTGATCCTGCTGACTCACCAGAATCGTACCGCGCCCATGCAGACAGACAAGGAAGCTGATCCCTCGGTGGCCCGGGGTTATGACGAGGATTATGCCCTGGCTGGTGCGGTCACCGGGGTCGACATGATCATTGGCGGACATTCGGATAATGGCCTGCCGCATCCGGTTCAGCACCCGGTAACAGGCACCTGGATCGGCATGACTTACGGCCAGGGCACCCACCTGGGATATGTGCGGTTTTCCCTCGATGGTGACAAACCGGAACTCGCTGCGGCGAAACTGATTCCCGTGAATGCCGACCTGCTGCCGGAAGACCATCGGATCACCCGGCTGATCTCCACCGCCAGGTCACGTCATCCCGATCTGACCCGCGTGGTCGGGACCCTGACCCGGCAGGCCGCACGGCAGTACAACCGCGAGTCGGATCTGGGTAACCTGCTGGCGGATATGCTGCGCGAATACGCCGACGCCGATATCGGCCTGGTACCTGCGGGCGCCTTACGAGCGGATCTTCAGGCAGGCGAAGTCAGCGTTGAAGAAGTACTGAATGTTTTTCCATTTACCGATACGGTCGCCCTGGTCACACTGAATGGTGTGGAACTGAAATCCTTGCTGGAAAAGGGGCTTTCGCTCGATTACGGCATGGCTCAATTTTCCGGTGTGACCATCACCTTTGATGGCAGCGCCCCGCGAGGCGAGCGTCTGATACATGCCACCGTGGGCGGGAAACCCCTTCAGGACTCAGGGATCTATCGCGTGGCAACTGTGTCTTTCACCGCAACCGGTGGTGAGGGGTACACGATGATGGAGGTCGCGCCAAAGACCATCTCGGAGGTACAGGTTGCAGACGTGTTTATCCGGGCGTTCGAGCAGACCGATGCTGTGAACGTGCCGGTCTCGGGAAGGCTGGTCAATCTGGCAGACTAGCGCATGACCCGGGCTGACACCGATCCAGGGGGGGTCCTGCTGCCGCTTGTGCCTGCAGATATGGCGGCCAATCTCACTGGGTTTGATCGAAGACCACTTGCCTGGCAGGTCATCTCTGCCGGCATAGATCTTGTCGTGCTTATCGGTACTCCCTGTCCACAACCTGGTAGATCAACCCGAAACCGATAACCGTGAGCAGGAAGTTCAGGATCCCGCCAATGCCGGGGATATTGGTGGCGACAACTATCACGACCAGACCGGCCAGCAGTGGCAATGCGGGTCCACGATCCGGTGAATCGATGATCATGTTGCCAATGACAGATGCCAGCAGCACTTTCGCCAGGTAAATGGCGAGTATCCAGGTGAACAGCCCGATGGCGGCGATGGGTAATCCCACCAGGGTGATAGCCACCAGCAGCAGGATAATGGGGGTACTGACCAGCGCCACGAGCCCGATACCGGCATTCTTGAAACCCTCTGTGCCGCCTTCGAGCTCAACATAGCGGAGCCTGGGCAGCAGCCACAGCAGGGCCAGGCCAACAATAAACGCGCCTGCCAGGCGAATCAGCTGGCCGAAGTAAAACTCAGGCGTGGTGTACCGGTTCTCGTCGCGAAGTTCTTCCGGCATATCGACGAACTCAATGACGCCACCCACCAGCGCCGCGGGGGATTGCTGCAGGCTGTCCTCCCGCTCGTGTTCCGTTCGAAGACGCAGGTTGCCCCCGATTCGAGCCTCACCAATCAGGCTGACCTGTCGAGCAAACGCTTCAAGATCTGCTGCGATACTGCCGCTTATCTCAACTGTCTCGGCAAAAGTGTAGCCGTCCCTGCCGACTGAACCGGCAATATTGATGCTTTCACTGGCCATGGTGGCATTGCCTGTGACGCGGGACCCGCGGTCGATGGTGATTTTTCTCGCAGCCGCCCAGAAGTCACCGTCGACGATTGCGTCACCGAGTTCAACGGTTCTTCCGGCACTGGCCACGGTGCCGTTCACCTGACCGAAGATCGAGATGGACTCTGCGGCAGTCAGCACATTGCCGCGGACCTCGCCATTGATAATGACTCGCTGGGCGAAAGCCAGCAGGTCGCCTTCTATGATCCCATCGATGACCACTGTTTCCCCGGCAACGAACAGGGAGTCGCTTACAGTTTCACCCGCTGCAATCGTCAGCATGTCCTGGTCGTGACGGACATCCAGTGCGCTCGCTTCATCGGTTGTGACCATGGTTATCGCCAGTAGCAGGCAGGAAACAAACATCATCCTGGACCTGCCAAGGAACACCGCAAGCCCGGCCAGTGATATCACCAGCAGTCCCGCTGCAATGATTTCAAAGTAGTTGTCGATCATGGTGGTACCCTCGTTAAAAAAGTAGAGCAACGTACTGACAACCAGGTCGTACGTATCCGGAATATAGATAGCAGTGAGTCGGGTGAACGCATTGACAATCAGTTCACCGAACAGTGTTTTCCACATGAACTGGGCGAGCCAGAGCACGAGGCCGGTAGCCAGGTTGGCCATTGCCAGATTGCGCAAACCCACCGGCTTTTTGAAAGCGGGCAGCTTTTCCGGAATGGTGACTCCTGCATCGTCAGTGAGCACAGCCTGAATCACCTGCCGTTCGTTTGTGACTGCCTGCAGCCGATCGGCGCAGGTCGGACAGGTCTCAAGATGCAGCTGCAGTGGTGCCACCTCCGCCGATGAAAGTGCGCTGTCTGCCAGCATCAGGCACTGAAGTGCTGTGAGATGGCTCACTCGAGCTCCTCCCGCAGTTTCTGCCTTGCCCGCAGCAGCAATACGCCGACGTGGTTGCGCGACGTCGACAGGCTGGTCGCTATCTCGTCGTAGCTGGCGTCGTTGTAATAGGCCAGCACCAGGGGAACGCGGTATTTGTCGGGCAACTGCTCGACCGCCTGGTTAAGGCGTTCGCTGTCCTCATGGCTGATCATCTGACCCAGGGCGCCGATGTCTTCTGCAGGCAGCGAGTCCAGTTCTTCTGTCTCACTGCCAATCCAGTCGGCGATTCGCTGCCGTCACCGCAGGAGATCAATGCAATGATTGTTCGCGATGGTGGCGATCCATCGCCAGAAGGGCTGGCTGGTGTCGTAGCGTTTAAAGTACTTGTACGCCCGCATAAACGTTTCCTGGGTTGCATCCTCGGCCAGTGTTGGCGAGCCGAGCAATCGCCTGCAGAGCCCGAACACACGGGCGTAGTATTCCTTGTAGAGAATTTCGAAGGCCACGTTGGCCGCCATCTGCAGTTCCTTTAACCGGTAATACGTCGCGGTTGTCGATTTATTACAAAGATTTTTATGTCCTCGAAACAACATGTTAGATGATTCGGGCACCTGGCTGCGCAAAACGTTGCAGGCAGCCGTCAGTCGTCCGATACTTCGAGAGCCATATTGACAGTCCTAAAGGGGAAGACGATGAGCCTGGATGCCTTTCGTGAAGAGGTCAGGGAATACCTGGAAGCCAACTGCCCGGCCAGTATGCGTGGCCGTGCGCTGCATTTTGAAGACGCCTACGAAATTTATAACACGGACGATGCCCGTCGCTGGCGAGACAGCATGGCAGTCCGTGGCTGGACGGCCCCGACCTGGCCAAAAGAGTATGGTGGTGGCGGCCTGAGTTTCGAGGAAAACCAGGTGTTACAGCAGGAGATGGCTGCCCTCAAGGCGCTGCCGCCAGAGACTGGCATGGGGCTGGCCATGATTGGCCCGACTCTGCTGGAATTCGGCACTGAAGAGCAGAAGCAGCGACACCTCCCGAAAATCGTTAGTGGAGAGGTTCGCTGGTGCCAGGGTTACAGCGAGCCGGGCAGCGGTTCTGATCTGGCCAGCCTGCAGACCCGGGCGGTCCTTGAGGGAGATCACTTTGTGATCAACGGCCAGAAAATCTGGACATCGGGCGCGGATGTTGCCGACTGGATGTTCGCGCTGGTGCGAACGGATCCACAGGCTTCCAAGCATGAAGGTATCAGCTTTGTCCTGCTCGAGATGAGTCAGCCGGGTGTCACGGTCAAGCCGATTCGGCTGATCAGTGGTTCATCACCCTTTTGCGAGACTTTCTTTGATAATGCGATCGCGCTTCGTGAAAACCTGGTGGGTGAGCTCAACAAGGGCTGGACCGTGGGTAAACGGCTTCTGCAGTACGAGCGCTCCGCGAGTGCTGTCAGAACCAAACGCAAGGGCAAACCGGTAAACGCCTATGCGGTGATTGCGCGCGAATACTTTGGTGAGGTTGACGGTCGGCTTGCTGATGCGGATATCCGTGACCGGATTACCCGGCAGACCATGCTTGAGAAATCCCTGCAACTGACTGTCCAGCGGGTGGCCGATGAAAGCCGGTCAGGCAAGGCCCCGGGGGCGACAACCTCAATCTTCAAGAAAGTGGGCTCCACTATTGCCAAGGAAGCTTCATCTCTCAAGTCGGATATCCGGGGTACCGCGGGTGTTGGCTGGGAAGGAGACGGCTTCTCTGAAGAAGAGCTGGAGAGTACCCGCGGCTGGCTTCGGGATCGGGCGGTTACGATTTATGGCGGTACCAACGAAGTTCAGATGAATATCATCAGCAAGCGGGTGCTGGGGCTGCCGGACTAGCCAGGGCGATGCCTCGTTTATTCAGGAGACTGAATCCATGACGAAAACTTATATTGCCGAGTGTCACTGTGGTCAGGTCAGAATCGCCTGTAAGGGAGAACCCTACCCGGTTTTCATGTGCAGCTGCACGCTCTGCCAGCGTCGCACGGGTTCGCCTGTGCATATCGGCGCCTGGTGGCCGATGGAAGATGTCACCATCACCGGTGCAACCAAAGCGTTTCGCCGGACAACGGGTGAACAGGGAAGAGAGGTGCAGTTCAACTTCTGCCCGGTCTGTGGCACTTCTATCTGGTGGGGTGGTAGCACCCGGGGTGAAGGTCCCCTGGTTGGCCATTATGGTATTGCCGGCGGGGGCTTTGCAGACCCGGATTTTCCGCCACCCACACATTCGTTTTACGAAAGAACAAAGCACGACTGGATCAGTGCACCGGATGATACGCCTTGCTTCGCCGGGTGGACCGATGATCCTGCTGTGATGGCAGAGATTGTGGAAAAGCTGCAGAACCGCTAGCGGGCGTGCGGTGATGCTTCAGCCCCTGAGCTTCCTGTTTCGGTAGGCGAGCACCACGACCAGCGGAATACTGATCCAGAAGAACGCGAGTATCGTGATGGCGCCGAGCCAGAAAGCCAGCTGGTCAATGGCACCGGCAGGCTCGGGCGGCGGTGAGTGGGGTTCAAAGTAAACACCGGAATACAGCGAGGGATAGTCAGAAAAGCAGTTTTGCATCTGACTGATCCAGCGCCGCGTATGGACAAGCCCCGGGTCTGTCTGCAGGGCAGTCACAGGTGCGACCGGAATGCTGCAGTGGCACTGGATAATACCGAACAGCAGCAAGTCGACCGAGTCTGGCGAATCACCACCCAGGAAAGGCCCCTGCATCGCGGCGAACCGCGCTTCCCATGATCTGTACTGGTCGCCATAGGATTTTGGCTCCCGGCGACGGCCCATGAGCACGGCGAAACGGATGAACAGGAAAAAGTAGAGCACGGTGAAGCTGCGCAGAAAGTTGTTGAGCAGGCGCATTGGCTGCGTCGGACAAGGGTCGCTCGCCAGGCTGAACTCACCCCAGAAGCGGGTCCAGAAGTCTGCCCTGTGGAGTACGCCCTGCCAGGTACGCCGAATCTCGGCCATGTCTTCTGCGGAAACGGGCGAGAAGCCGATCCGGGCCAACAGGTTCTTTGACTCCAGTTCCCAGGGTTCGCCGTCGAAGCTGGCGGCCGGCATCATCACACCCCAGCTCATCAATAACTCCGGAGCTGGCACCGTTGAACGGGTGTATTCCAGTTTCTTCTGATGCAGGCCGAGCATGACGGCCTGGACCCAGGGAGAATGATCGTTACCGTATAGCTTGATCGCGGACATGGCGTTCAGCTCATTCAGTTGGCCTTTGAGAATACGATGTTGAAAGCGAAAGATCCAAGTTCGCATTAGAAAACTGACAACACCATGAAATCAGAATAAGGTGGTTAAGTAACGCGTCACCGAATTGTGGCGCCTGACAATAAGGATCTATCCCATGCGTATTCTATTTGTGATGTTGTTTTTATGCGTTGTTGCTCAGCCGGGTATGGCGGATGACTTGGATTCCAGGAGCGCTAAAAGTGCGAAGAGCGCAAAGAGCGCGAAGGAAGATAAAGAACTTCGTCAGGCAGACAAAGACCGTCGAAAGGCTGAAAAGCAGGCAGATAAGGCCCAGGCTAAAGCCGAGGGTAAAGGTCGATGGGAAGACGACGATGAAGAGGGTGAGAATCGCCCCGGGAAATCAGACAAGTCCGATAAGAAAGACGTTGACGACGGGCGAGATGAGCAGTCTGAAAAAGGTCGTGAATTTTCAAAGGGTAATGCTGATAACAAGGGCAAGCGGGAAGAAGCGATAGAGAAATCCCAGGGCAAGCCCTGGTGGCGGTTCTGGTAAGCCCGCATTTTTTCCGTGACTGTTGCGGCCTTTTACGGGCGCTGGTAAACCCGGCGTCCACCCATCCAGGTTTCCAGCACCTGGATATCACCAATACGATTCGGGTCCACGGCTCTTGGGTCGTCTGAAAGGATTACCAGGTCGGCCAGTTTGCCGGGTTCAAGTGATCCCACCTCATGGTCCGAGTGGCATTGCCAGGCCGCATCACGGGTCATGGCGCGCAGCGCCGCCTCCACGCTGATGCATTCCTCCGGTGCCAGTATGGTCCCGGGTTCCTTCCACATCTTGCGGGTCACCGCGTTTTCGATGCAGCGAAGGGGTCCCATTTCCGTTACGGGTTCGTCGGAGTGAAGTGTCCAGCGGATGCCCTTCGCTTCACAGGCCGCTGTGCGGTCAAGCAGCCTGGCCTTGGTGTGGCCAAAGACCTTGTCGCGCATGGCCTGCCCCCAGTAGTAGACGTGACCAATCAGGAAACTGGGCGAAAGCCCCATCTTTGCGATCTTGTCGATATGTTCATCGTGCAGAATGGAGCAATGTTCAATCCGGCAGGGTGTATGGTTCAGCAGACCCTGGTCCCAGGCTTTCTCATAGGCCGCGAGGACATTGTCGATCGCCCGGTCACCATTGGCATGGATTGCCAGGGCCCAGCCGCGTTTGGCTCGGTCGATAACCATCGCAGTCAGGTCATCCGGCTCAACGTAAGGAATGCCCCGGTCGTCCCGGTACAGGTAGGGTTCCCGCTGCAGGCCGGAAAACCCCTGGTTGGAGCCGTCTGAGACAATCTTCCAGGTCGTACAGCGAACCAGTTCGTCTCCCTCGCCGCACTGAATACCGGTCTCATCCCACTTGTCCTGGATACCGTAGCTCAGTGAGTACCGAAGCCGGGTTGTCATCTCCCCGGATTCCGCCAGTGCTTTGTAGA
>JAQCAK010000464.1 GCA_027621895.1 Pseudomonadota bacterium
TCATAGCCATCTTCCCAGTAAACCGATGCGACCAGCGCAGGGTCGTGGCGATCGACGCCCTGGCAGTAACGCATCAGCACGTCATACATTTCGGCTTTAGCGACCAGTTTATCGATGGGCGACGGCATATCTTCGGTCACAGGTTTCTCCTTGCTCAGACGGTCAGAATTTCCCTGCATGTTCCTGTGCACACGCGGGCAGATCAAGGGCGTGATGCTGCCGCACGATCCTGCTATGGTTTCGCAGAATTATTCGAGGGTAAATTCATGCAGGATCTGAAAGACAAGGTCGCCGTCATCACCGGCGGCGCCAGCGGTATTGGCCT
Organism: Pseudomonadota bacterium; assembly: GCA_027621895.1. Lineage (GTDB taxonomy): Bacteria > Pseudomonadota > Gammaproteobacteria > Pseudomonadales > Azotimanducaceae > UBA9659. The sequence continues at coordinate 326 of JAQCAK010000464.1, forward strand.
GGCCACCGCCCGGCAACTGGCCGCCCGGGGTACGCACCTGGTGCTGACGGATATCGAAAGCGGCGCGCTGGAGGCTGCTGTCACGGAACTGCGCGCGACCGGCGTCAAGGTGGAAGGTGTGGTCTGCGATGTCAGCAAGCTGGACCAGGTACAGCAGCTGGCCGATACGGCCTTCGAGCGCATGGGTGCCGTACATATCCTGTTCAATAATGCGGGTATCGCCGTCGGCGGGCCGATCCTGGAGATGACCCATGCCGACTGGCAGTGGACCATCGATGTGGATCTGTGGGGCCCTATTCACGGCGTTGAAGCGTTCCTGCCGCGAATGGTGGATCAGGCAGAGCCTGGCCACATCCTGTTCACCGCCTCGTTTGCCGGGCTGGTACCGAACCAGGGGCTGGGCCCCTACTGCGTCGCCAAGTATGGCGTCGTGGCCATGGCAGAAGTACTGCAGCGTGAACTGCGTGACACGGGTATTGGTGTCTCGGTGCTCTGTCCGATGCGAGTCGGCACCAACATCGGCAATTCCGAACGCAACCGCCCGGCTGAACTGGGCGGCCCGGAAGAAACATCGCCAGTCCTGGACCAGAGCGAAGACAACGAGGATCTTGCAGGCCGGGTACTGGATGTGAACGACGTGGCCGCACAGGTGGTGGCCGCCGTGGAGTCAGGCCAGCTGTACATCCTGCCCCATGAGGAAAGCCGGGAGTCCATCCGGCGCCGGTTCGAGCGAATCGATCGCACCTTCGAGCAGTAATCCCAACAGAATGCTTTTAAACACAGGTAGAACACCATGAACGTATCCGAAGCCGTGGCGGCCAGAACATCGATTCGCCGCTTTACCGACAAGCACGTTGAAACAGAACTGCTGCGCGACCTGCTCGACCGCTCTGCCCGCGCGCCTTCCGGCGGCAACCTGCAACCCTGGCGAGTCTTTGTCATTACCAGTGAAACCATGCCCGCGTTTTTGGACCACATGAGGGCAGCCGAATTCCAGAAACAGCCGGAGTACCCGATTTATCCAGCCGACCTGAAAGCACCCTACCGCGATTCCCGGTTCAAGGTGGGCGAAGACATGTATGCGCTGCTGGGAATCCCCCGGGAAGACAAGCCGGCAAGGCTTGCCAACCTGGCGAAGAACTTCGAGTTCTTTGGCGCTCCCGCCGGCTTTTTCTGCTGTATCGATCGCGACATGGGCCCACCCCAGTGGTCCGACCTGGGCATGTTCCTGCAGACCTTCATGCTGCTGGCCCAGGAAGTAGGCCTCAGCACCTGCGCGCAGGAGGCCTGGGCTGCTCGCTCCGAGGCGGTGAAATCCTATGTGGGCTACGGCGATGAGCTGATGCTGTTCTGCGGGATGGCGATCGGCTACAAGGACGAATCAGCACCGGTCAACACGCTGGTGTCTGACCGGGCGCCACTGGAGAGCTGGGCACAGTTTCTTTAAACCGCAACAGGCATCCGGCAAGCCGGCTTACCAGCTGCCGCTGCCGGGGGCTTCTGCAAAGGGAGGACGTTCCTGGCCGCGGTAACGCCAGTGGTCACGCGCGGCCAGTACTTGCGGCGATGCTTCCAGCAGGGGAATCACCTACAGATGCAATGCCGCCTGCTCTCGATGGTAGATACCATCACCGTAAAGCTGCTGCGCGTGCATGACGCGCTTGTGATAGATCTGCACATCATGTTCCCAAGTAAAGCCGATACCGCCATGCAGCTGGGTCGCCCGGTTGGCGCAGAACACCGCGGTGTCCGAGGCGCTGGACTTGGCCAGGTGGGCCGACAGTTCGGCAGTTTCCGGTTCCGTGTCATAGGCGCAGGCCGCGCTGTAAACCAGCGAGCGGGTCTCGTCAGCCATGATCATCATGTTGACGATGGGGTGCTTCACGGCCTGGAAGAAGCCGATGGGCCGGTCGAACTGGGTTCGAACCTTGGCGTACTCGGCAGTGGCCTGCATCAGCCATTCACAGGCACCGGCAATGTCCGCCGCCACCAGCGTGGTAATCGCCGGCAACGCCCGTGCGAGCACCGGATCGGCCTCACGGGCCACACACACGGCATTCACGTTGGTGAAAGTCACGCGGCCCTGGTCTCTTGTCAGGTCAACGATCTTGTCGGCATGTATTTCAACGCCCTCGGCATTCAGGGACACACAGCACAGCGCCAGGTGCTCGCCCTGCCGGGCCGCGACCACCAGGAAGTCGACCTTCTGCAGGTCCTGGACGAACCAGGCGGTGCCGTTCAGGCATTCATTTTCAAAGGTGACCGCGGTGTCATAGAGGCCGTCTTCACCGTGCAGTGCCGGTGCCGCGG
>JAQCAK010000465.1 GCA_027621895.1 Pseudomonadota bacterium
GCTCGTCCCCCTCGTTGTGACCACGACGACGATAGCAGACGAGATCAATGACCACGTCTTTCTTGAACTCCATGCGGTAGTCGAGTGCCAGTTGCGAGATAAAGACCACCGCCTCCGGATCGTCCCCGTTAACGTGGAAAATCGGCGCCTGAACCATTTTGGCAACTTCAGTGCAGTAATGGGTCGACCTGGCGTCTGCCTGCTCACTGACCGTGTAGCCGATCTGGTTGTTAATGACGACGTGGATCGTGCCACCCGTGTAGAAACCACGGGTCTGGGACATCTGGAAGGTTTCCATCACCACGCCCTGGCCTGCGAACGCCGCATCACCATGGACATTGATGGCCAGGACCTTGTCGCCAGCTGCATCGCGGCGTCGATCCATTCTGGCCCGCACGGAACCCACGATCACCGGCGCGGCGATCTCCAGGTGCGACGGGTTGAAACCCAGTGCCAGGTGCATTTCTCCACCCGGTGTCATCAGGTTGGATGAGAAACCCTGGTGATACTTGACGTCACCGGAACCAAAACCGGGTGTATAGCGGCCTTCAAACTCGTCAAACAGTTCAGCCGGGTCCTTGCCCATCAGGTTGACCAGTACATTGATCCGGCCCCGATGAGCCATACCGATAACACTTTCGACAACACCGGCAGAGCCCGCCCTGTGAATCAGTTCTGCAAGACAGGGAATAAAGGATTCCCCTCCCTCCAGGCCGAAACGCTTGGTGCCGGGGTACTTGGTACCCAGGTATTTTTCAAGCCCCTCGGCGGCAATCAGGCGGTCGAGGATGCGACGCTTTGCGCCATGGGAAAAGGCGGGTTTCGAGCGGGCACTTTCAAGCCGCTGCTGAATCCAGAGGAGTTCCGTTTCGTCGGTGATGTGCATGTACTCTGCACCGATGGAGCCGCAGTAGGTACTCTCCAGCACATCGATGATCTCGCGGAGGGGGGCCTCGCTCTGGCCAAAGAACAGATCCCCGGTCTGGAACTTGGTGTCCAGGTCTGCTGCAGACAGCCTGTGGTACTCAAGTTCGAGCAGCGGGACTTCGAGAGGCTCCTTGAGCCCCAGCGGATCCAGCACCGCATGCAGGTGTCCGCGGCGGCGATAGCCATTGATCAGCTCACCGACCGCGAACTGTTTCCGCTCGTAGTCCGAGTGGACACTGCTGGCCGCAACAGGCACCACCCGCGACTGGTTTTTTGACAGCAGCAGGAAATGATCGCGAACGGTTGAATGGGAGATATCCGGCGCGACCTTGCCTTCCACAACAGGCAGGGTTTCAAAGTAACTGCGCCACTGGTCAGGGACACTGGCGGGATCTTCCAGATATTTTTCGTAGAGATCTTCTACGTAGGCAGCGTTTCCACCGGAGATATGTCCGCTACGCCACATCCGCTCCATCACGCTTTCTGCCATCTTTGTACCTCGGATTAAACTCAGATCAGGAGGGTCATTACAGAAGGGCAGATTGTACAGGGAATAGCCGTTGCTTAATAGCAAAAGGCCCCGTAACACGGGGGCCTTCGCTTCATTTTGGTGCTTCAGACAGCCCTTTTCAGGAGCATGTTTCGGATATGACCAATCGCCCGGGTCGGGTTGAGGCCCTTCGGGCAGACCGACACGCAATTCATAATGCCCCGGCACCGGAACACACTGAAAGGGTCTTCGAGGTTCGACAGCCTTTCTTCCGTTGCCGTGTCCCGGGTATCAGCGATGAAGCGGTATGCCTGCAGCAGACCCGCCGGCCCGATGAACTTGTCCGGGTTCCACCAGAAGGAAGGACAGGACGTTGAACAGCAGGCGCACAGGATACATTCGTACAGGCCGTCGAGCTTTTCCCGGTCTTCCGGGGACTGCAGTCTTTCCTTGGAGGGAGGCTGCTCGTCGTTGATCAGGTAGGGTTTGATCTTCTCGTACTGGTTGTAGAACTGCTCCATATCGACCACGAGATCACGAATAACCGGCAGACCGGGCAACGGCTTGATCTCAAGCTTGCCGCCCCGAACCACCTCAGAGATCGGGGTGATACAGGCCAGGCCGTTCTTGCCGTTCATGTTCACACCATCGGAACCGCAAACGCCCTCCCGGCATGAACGACGATAGGTAACAGAAGGATCCTGCTCCTTGAGCAGCTCAAGTACATCCAGCACCATCAGGTCACGGCCGCCGGGGATCTCAAGGTTGAAATCCTGCATGTACGGCGCCTTGTCTGCATCCGGGTTGTATCGATAAACACTTACTTGCATGTGTCTAATTCCTGCAATTCAATTCTGTGACGATCAGTAGGTTCTGATCTTGGGTTCGAACATGGGAACAGTCTTGGGTTCGAAGTTAACTGCCCGTTTCTTCAGGGTCTTCTCGCTCGGAGCATAGATCGAGTGGCACAGCCAGTTCTCGTCATCCCGCTCCTGGAAATCATCCCGGGCGTGAGCGCCCCTGGATTCCCTGCGGCCTTCCGCACTGATGGCAGTGGCTTCAGCGATTTCCAGCAGATTGTCCAGCTCGAGAGCCTCGAGTCTCGCGGTGTTAAACGCTTTCGACTTGTCCTTGAGATGGGCATTGGCAATCCGCTCGCGCAGTTCTGCAAGCTTCTTGATGCCTTGCTGCATGGGCGCTTCCTTGCGGAACACGCCG
>JAQCAK010000466.1 GCA_027621895.1 Pseudomonadota bacterium
GGGAGGGCAAGGTTACCTGCTCGGGTGCGAATTTCAATGCAACAATTGAAGCGCTACTATCTCATTCATTCTGGAAACGGCATGGTGCATGAATTCCCGCCAGCAACTGATGAGCAGGTCGCAGTACCCCGGCAGCGCTTTGTCCTCCCTGTTATTGCTGCTGGCAGGCGTTTTTCTTGGTCTGGTTGTGGGCTATTTCCTGATGTCTCCCGGGCCACCGACGGCCCATGACGTCTCGCCAGTGGTACAGCCGGAGCCAACGGGGCAGGCCAACCCGCCGGCCTGGACCGGATCCCTGAACGCGGGGGCAGAGTCGAGTTTCGGGGAACTGGAACGAGAGGCGATTCGGCTCCTGTCGGAAAGAGATTATGCGGCCGCTCTCGAGCGACTGCTGGAGGCAGACCTGCTGGCTCGTACGGAAGCCGAGGCGCGACAGCTTTCAAGCCTGCTGGAAGAAGCCGTGCGCCTGCGGGTGGACCAGCTCAGGTCCATGGACCGACTGGGTGAGATCGATGCGCTGTATGAGACGCTGACGCTGACCATGCCGGAGCGGGCCGAATATTTCCTGCTGCTCGGCGAGCACCGGATCGATACACATCATCTGCAGGGTGCGCTGTCAGTCCTGGCGCAGATTGAAAACCACCATCAGCTGGGCGGCAGGGCAAGGGCGCTTATCGAGGAGATCACGGCGCCTGATCCGGTGGAACCGCTTGCCGTGATTCCGCTGCAGCGAAGCGGTGACCAGTACCAGGTCAGGGTGCAGGTAGACGGGCGTCGTTACGTGTCGCTGCTGCTGGACACGGGCGCCGCCATTTCGGTGATCAGGCCGGCGATTCTGAGGGACCTGGGCTACGACCTGCGGGCCGAGACGGGTCGCTTCCTGACTGCCGGAGGTCAGGTCCAGGCGCCGGTGGTGTGGATCAACCAGCTGGCGGTGGACTCCGAGGCTGTGTCGGGACTGCGTGTTGGGGCGCTTGACCTGGCCACCGACCCGGGACAGGTGGATGGCCTGCTGGGCATGGATTTCCTGCGGCATTTCCGGTTTCGGGTCGACCAGGATGCAGGCACGCTGGTGCTGGATGCGCGTCGGGGTGACCCGGGCGAATAGCCCCCGCCAACCCGGCCGCGCCGCGAAAACAGATGGACAGGTAGCGCTGTCTGTCAGTTGCAGCCCAATATTCCCCGCGATTTGTTGCGCATTGCAGACTGAAAAAAGATAATACGCCCGACCGCAGGCCGGGTGAGCCTGCCTGTGGTCTTTCGCCCTGATAAAACCGAGAACCGACAGCTATCCCCAGGAGGATGAACCCGTGGCCAGACCAGGACTAGACGGCGTATTTGCAGACTTTAAAGAGCGGGAAGCGCTCGCAGAAGCGATGATTCCGATGATCGGCGGACTCTATCGCCGCAATATCGTCTGCTACATCTATGGCGTCCCCCTGTACAACATTTCCCAGACCGATCTGATGAAGACGCACCGCTTTGTGCGCCAGATTGAACATAACGAGATGTCCGAGTTTGAAACCCATCCGATCCTGGAGATCCTCTGCGGCCTGGACCTGGGACCGGCACATATCGACATCGGCAAGCTGACCTCCAGTTTCATGGCAGACGATGAAGGGCTGTCCATGCAGGAATATGTCGAGCGCGAGTGTGCCTCGATTATCGGCAAGCATGACACGGTGACCCACAAGCCCATGGACGTGGTGGTTTACGGCTTTGGCCGCATCGGCCGGCTGGTGACGCGACTGCTGATTGAGAAGGTCGGTGGCGGGCAGAATCTTGTCCAGCGCGCCGTGGTGCTGCGACCACCAAAGAACATCGCCGACGATCTGAACAAGCGTGCCAGCCTGCTGCGTCGCGACTCCATCCATGGGCCGTTCAAGGGGACGATCCGGGTAGATGAGGAAAACCAGGTGTTGGTCTGTAACGGCACGGTGATCCATTTCATCTACTCCAATGATCCTGCCAGCATCGATTACACCCAGTATGGTATTAACAACGCCCTGGTGATCGATTCCACCGGCGTCTGGCGCGACCGGGAGGGTCTGGAAAATCACCTGAAGTCGAAGGGGGTGTCGAAAGTGCTCCTGACTACTTCGGGCAAAGGGGATATCAAGAATATCGTGTCCGGCGCCAATTCAGCGATCCTGACACCTGAAGATACGATCGTCGCCGCGGCATCCTGCACCACGAATGCCATTGTGCCGGTGTTGAAATGCATGAATGAGGAATTCGGCATTGTTCGAGGTCACATGGAAACTGTTCATGCCTATACGGACGACCAGAACCTGCATGACAACACCCACAGCAAGGAACGCCGTGGCCGCAGTGCGCCGCTGAACATGGTGCTGACTGAATCCAATGCGACCAAGTCCATCGGCAAGCTGTTGCCTGAGCTGGATGGCAAGCTCACGGGGAATTCTATCCGGGTGCCGGTGCCCAATGTGTCCATGGCGATCCTGAACCTGACCATTGAGCGCGAAACCACGAAAGAGGAGGTCAACGAGTTCCTGCGTGATGTGTCCCTGAACAGCGCCATGAACCGGCAGATCGACTACACGGTTTCCAGTGAGGTGGTATCGACGGACTTTATCGGCAACCGTCACGCCGGCATCATTGATTCACACG
>JAQCAK010000467.1 GCA_027621895.1 Pseudomonadota bacterium
CCCCGGCAACATAAGGATTTTCAAGAGTATGGATTATCAACGCATCTTTATCCTCCTGGGTCTGGCTGTTACCGCTTACATGCTGATCCTGGCGTGGAATGAGGATTATGGCCAGGGTGCACCTCGCGAAACCGCCATCGAACAGGCCCCAGTCACTGACGGTAACACGGTGCCTGATATGCCGGCTCCGGCAGTAACAGGCTCAGGTGCTGACGGTACCGATGTACCGGTACTGGAGACGTCGGAAACCAGACAGGCAGTCTCTGCAGAACCTGCCAGTCGCCAGATGATCCAGGTCAGAACAGATGTACTTGATGTCACAATCGATCCCGTCGGTGGTGATATCGTCAGGGTTTCCCTGCCTGCCTATCCCACGACCCTGGATATGCCGGACGAACCTTTCCTGCTGGTCGATCCCCGTAACGCCTATGTTGCCCAGAGCGGTCTGATCGGACCTGATGGAACGGATCGCCAGGGGCGACGACCCCTGTTTGAGTCTGACCAGACCCACTACACCCTGAATGATGCCGATGAACTCGTAGTGACCCTTTCCCACCGCCAGGAAACGGGAGCCACAGTCATAAAAACCTTCACCTTCCGAAAATCAGACTATCTGATCGATATGGAATACCGGATTGAAAATACGACAACAGCACCCTGGCAGGGGGCATTGTTCACTCAGATTAAAAGAGACAGTCAGGATCCCCATTCCACCTCAGGGAACCTTATGGGCATGCAACCCTATGTCGGTGGTGCGACCCGCTCAGAAACCGAACTCTATTCCAAGCTGCAGTTTGACGATCTTGAGGACGACAGTTTCAAAGAGACCCGAACCGATGGCTACATGGCTATGGTCCAGCACTATTTCATCAGTGCCTGGGTTCCGACGCAGGGTCAGGAAGTCACGTTTACCGCGAGAAAGCTGAAAGACAGGGACATTTACCTGCTTGGCTTTACGACACAGACCATTCAGATTCAGCCCGGCGAAATCGGCAGCCTGGCGGCGCGCTACTATGCGGGACCCAAGGACCAGTACCGCTTGCAGGAGATAGCGCCAGGCCTCGACCTGACAGTGGACTATGGGTTCCTCTGGTGGCTGGCTCAACCCATGTTCTATCTGTTGACGATGATTCACGATCTTGTCCAGAACTGGGGAATCGCGATCATCTGTTTGACGATTATTGTCAAATCGCTGCTTTACCCGCTGTCAGCGGCGAGTTTCCGTTCCATGGCCAAAATGCGAAAACTGCAGCCGGAGATGGTCCGGCTGAAAGAACGGTACGGCGACGATCGCCAGAAGTTTTCCCAGGAGATGATGGAGCTTTACAAGAAAGAAGGCGCGAATCCGCTGGGAGGATGTTTCCCCATACTGTTACAGATGCCCGTTTTCCTCGCGCTTTACTGGTGCCTGATGGAAAGTGTAGAGCTCAGGCAGGCGCCGTTTTTTCTCTGGATCGAGGATCTGTCGGCAATGGATCCCTATTTCGTACTGCCGATTCTCATGGGTGTCTCCATGTATGTGACCCAGATGCTGCAACCGGAACCACCGGATCCTGTGCAGGCCAAGGTGTTTAAGCTGATGCCCATCATGTTCACCTTCTTCTTTCTCTGGTTTCCGTCCGGGCTGGTGCTCTACTGGCTGGTTAACAATTGCCTGTCGATTCTCCAGCAACTCTACGTGACCCGGCAGATAGAGAAGGCTGGTTGAACCCGGCTTTTCCTGCATGTCTTATGTCAGGGACACGATCGTCGCCCGTGCCACCGCGCCGGGTCGAGGCGGGATCGGGATCGTCAGGGTTTCCGGTCCAGCAGCCCCGGACATTGCCCGACGTTTAACCGGCAGCGTACCGAAACCGCGTTACGCAACCTTCAATCATTTTCGTGACAGTGACGGCCAGGCCATAGATCACGGCATCGTTCTGTATTTTCCCGGGCCCGACTCCTTTACAGGCGAAGACGTTCTGGAACTCCAGGGGCATGGGAGTCCGGTAGCCATGGATATGCTGGTCAGTGAAATCGTCGCCCACGACACGACCGGAGAAGTCAGGCTTGCCCGACCAGGAGAGTTCAGCGAAAGAGCTTTTCTCAACGACAAGATGGACCTGGCCCAGGCGGAAGCCGTTGCCGACCTGATCGACAGCAGTACCCGAGAGGCTGCCAGAGGCGCACTGCGGACCCTGGAAGGGGAGTTTTCGGACAGGATCAATGAACTTCAGGCGGGAGTGACGGAGCTTCGGGTTTATGTTGAAGCAGCCATAGACTTCCCTGACGAGGAAGTCGACTTCCTTTCAGACCATCGCGTCACCGAGATGCTGGACTCGCTGCTTGAACAGCTGGCAGACCTGGCCAGCGAGGCCCAGGCTGGATCGCTGTTGACCGAAGGGGCGTCGGTGGTGCTGCTGGGCCGACCCAACGCGGGAAAATCGTCGCTGATGAACCGCCTGACGGGACGGGATACGTCCATCGTTACAGCGATACCCGGCACGACCCGGGACCGGGTGGATGAACACCTGCAACTGGACGGTATTCCCCTGCGGCTTGTTGACACAGCGGGTATCCGATCCAGCGACGACGAAATCGAGGCCGAGGGGGTTCGCCGCGCCCTGGCAGCAGCGGCGACGGCAGACCT
>JAQCAK010000468.1 GCA_027621895.1 Pseudomonadota bacterium
GGTCGCGCAGGCCGGCAGGGAGACCCGGGTTATTCCCGTTTCTACCTGTCGCTGGAAGACGACCTGATGCGCATCTTTGCCTCGGACCGGGTTCGGGGACTCATGCAGAACCTGGGTATGGAAAAAGGCGAGGCCATTGAGCATCGCATGGTCACCAACGCGATTGAAAAAGCCCAGCGCAAGGTGGAAGGCCGTAACTTCGACATTCGCAAGCAACTGCTGGAATACGATGACGTGGCCAACGACCAGCGGCAGATGATTTACAGCCAGCGCAATGAGGTCATGGAGTCTAATGACATCTCGGGGATGCTGGAAGGCTTCTGGGACGATGTGATCAATCATGTGATCGACGGCTTTGTGCCGCCGAACAGCCTTGAAGAACAGTGGGATATCGAGGGTCTTGAGCAGGGCCTGCACACGGAGTTTGCCGTGAGCCTGCCGGTTCAGACCTGGCTGGATGAGGATGATTCCCTGTACGAGGATACCCTCAGGGCGAAGCTTGTCGAGGCAGTACGCACCGAGTACGCGAAGAAAGAAGCGCTGGTCGGGCCGGATATCCGTCTCTTCGAGAAACGGATCATGCTCGATATTCTCGATACGCTCTGGAAGGAACACCTGTCTGCGATGGATTTCCTGCGGCAGGGCATCCATCTTCGAGCCTACGCGCAGAAGACGCCCAAGAACGAGTATAAACGTGAAGCATTTGAACTGTTCCAGGAACTGCTCGGCAATATCCGAATTGAAGTCATCCGGTTTCTCTCCCGTGTGGAATTCCAGAGTCAGGAAGATCCCCGGGCGCTTGAACAGCGTCGCCGCGAAGAAGAAGCCAGGGCCAGGCTGAACTACGAAACTGGTGGCGGTGGAGCACCGGGCCAGGAAGAAGAGCCAGAGGACAATACGCCCTTTGTCAGGCGTGAGAGGAAAGTCGGCAGAAATGAGCCCTGTCCCTGTGGGTCCGGCAAGAAGTACAAGGCCTGTCACGGGAAGCTCGGCTGATGGCTGTCGGTGAAGCATCTACGGACTTCGTCCCGGTTCCTGGCGTCAGACTGTCCAGTGTTTCCTGCGGTATCAAGGCTAAGGACAAGCTGGATCTGGTGTTGCTCGAGTTTGCGGCCGGCAGTGTTACCGCAGGGGTGTTCACCAGAAGTCATTTTGCCGCGGCTCCGGTACAACTGGCCCGGCAGCATCTGGCACACAACAATCCCCGCTATTTCCTGATTAACAGCGGCAATGCGAATGCCGCCACGGGTGAGCCCGGTCTTGCGGATGCCGGGGACTGTTGCAGGGCGCTGTCCCAGCAGACAGGTGCGCTGCCGCGGGAAGTGATTCCTTTTTCAACGGGCGTTATCGGTGAACGGTTACCTGTGGACAAGATTACGAATGCGCTGGAACGCATTCTGGCCGGGCTGGACGAGGACAACTGGTTGCTCGCTGCGCGGGGGATCATGACCACGGATACCCGGCCCAAGATTGCCAGCAGACAGATCGAGTATGATGGTGGCACGGTCAGTCTGACGGGCATTGCCAAAGGGGCTGGAATGATCCAGCCGAACATGGCAACCATGCTGGCCTATGTGGCGACTGATGCCCGCTGTGACAAGGCTGCACTGCAGGAGTTTCTCGGCCAGACTGTCGAGAAGTCCTTCAATCGAATCACGGTAGACAGTGATACCTCGACCAACGATTCCTGCATGCTGACCGCAACCGGTCTGTCCGGGGTGGAAGTCAACGCCGGAGATAACGCGGCACGTTTCCTGGCAGCCCTGGAATCGCTGATGAAAGAGCTGGCCCACGGCATCATCCGGGATGCGGAAGGCGCCACGCGTTTTGTTGAAGTTCGTGTCAGCGGTGGTGAATCCGATGCTGACTGCCTCAAGGTGGCCTACTCGATAGCCAACTCACCGCTCATGAAAACGGCGATTTTTGCAGGTGATGCGAACTGGGGCAGGATTGTGATGGCGATCGGCAAGGCAGATGCCCATCTTGATCCTTCGAAGATTGATGTCTATCTGGGCGATGTCTGCCTGATGAAGTCGGGTGGTAAAGACCCGGATTACACCGAGGCGGCAGGTGCTGCGGAAATGGCCAGGGAAGAAATCACTATCCGGGTTGACCTCAACCTGGGCGATTGTGAGGAAACGGTCTGGACCAGCGACCTTTCAGACGATTACGTCACGATCAACGCGGAGTACCGCACCTGACGAAACAGCCCATCTATTGATCCGTGTCAAAACCCTGACAGCCTGCATCCATTAACCTTTTTCCATACTGATTGATGCTCCGGTATCGGAAGAAAGGAGATGGCCTATGGCTGGCGCCATGGATCATACGCACGGTGAAGTACCCCTGGCCTATCGGGTCCTGAAGTTCCCGGTGACTGCGCTGCTCTCTATTACGGTGACCATCGCGCTGCTGTACCTGATGCAGTTCCTGATCGAAGGTGGCGAGGATGCCATTAAGGAGGTCCCATCGCTGAAGCTCGTTGATTTCGTGCGGATGAAACAGTCTCCTGAACTGAATGTAAAACGGCGCCAGCCGGATCCCCCGCCTGTCCCGGATGAACCGCCTCCAATGATGACCGCCACAGCAGATGCCGTCGATGTGGAAAATGCCTGGTCTTCCGCCTTCC
>JAQCAK010000469.1 GCA_027621895.1 Pseudomonadota bacterium
CCGCCGTACCCTGCCGAACCTTGGCGCTGTCGCTGCCTGGCGGCAGTATTTCCTCTTCCGTGATGGCTCTCAGGATTGCATCATCGAAGCGATCCTTGTATTGCAGCATATAGTCAATGGAAGAACGCTCCAGGACTCGCTGAAACAATGCTTCATCCAGGGGTATGCCACAGAAGTTCGCGACCCGCTCGATTGTGCCCGCGGGGTCCTCCAGCATGCCTTCATAGGACAGGATCAGTACGTTTTCCTGGTGTCGCACCTGCCAGTAGCTCAGGAAATGATCGAAATAATTGTCATTGGCGAGGAAGTTCGACTGCACGAATTCATCCGGGGTCAGGGCTCCCGGTTCGAGGAACCAGCCTTCCATGAACTTGTAAAGGGACCAGGCAACGTCCGCAGGATGTCTTACGGAATTGATGTACCGGCCACCCGGCGGTAGCCGGTCATAGGGTTCGTGGCTCTTGAAACCCCGGGGCGTGGCCCGCTGTTCCTCATTCAGGTCAATGCCTTCCATGGGCGCCATCTCGATCCAGGGTACCACCCTGGATATATCGTCGAAATCCATATCGCCACCGGTTCGCAGCTGGTGGAAGATCTGCTGCAGCCAGGTGGTCCCGGATTTGCTGAACGGTGTAATCACGACATCGTCCGGCCTGATGGCCAGGGGAGGGGACTGCCCGGCGATCTGCGCCGCGCCGCCAAATATCTTCATCTGAATGGTTTTGAGTTCATCAATGGATCTTGCTCGATGCCGCCTGGTCATCAGTCGTTCCCCGGTTCAGCCTGATGGCGGGAGCATATTTCGAAGACGGGTCCCGGTGATACCCTCGAACCGGATCTTTTTCAACGGCGAGGTCTGGCCATCAATCACAGTGATGTCCCTGGCAGGGATGCCCAGTTCGTCTGATAGCAGTTTGATGACGGCACGGTTGGCCCGACCCCGTTCGGGTGGTGCGCGGACCCTGAGCTTGAGATTGTCGCCGAGCCAGCCGCTGATCTCGTCACGGGAGGCGTTGGGAACGACCTTGACCTCAAGGATCGTCGTCACACGGCCATTTTGGCCTTGATCGGCTCGTGGCAGCGGTATCCTTCCAGCGAGAAATCCGTCATGACGAAGTCATCGATTTCCTGCTGGCCGCGGTCCTCGATATGCAGTTGCGGCAGGGGAAGCGGTTCCCGCTGCAGCTGTTCTTTCACCGGTTCGACAGCGTCCAGATAAATATGGGCATCACCGATGGTGTGCACGAATTCGTGGGGTACCAGTCCGGTAATCCGGGCCACCATGTGCAGCAGCAGCGAGTAGGATGCAATATTGAAGGGAACACCCAGGAACATGTCGGCGGAGCGCTGGTACATCTGCAGGGACAGCCTGTTTTCCGCGACATAGAACTGGAAGAAGGTATGGCAGGGCGGCAGGGCAACCTGCTCGGGCGAGGCTTCGCCGGGATTCCAGGCGTTCACGATGATGCGTCGGCTTTCCGGGTTGTGACGGATGAGGTCAATAGCCTCCTGCAGCTGGTCCAGGTGACGACCATCAGGGGTCTGCCAGCTGCGCCACTGGGAACCGTAGACCCGGCCCATGTCTCCATTGTGGGTCTCGATATCCAGGCCCAGGCGCTTGACGTAGTCCTCGTAGTTGGCGTCCCAGATCCTGTTCTTCTCGTAGATTGCCTTCAGGTCTTCGATGTTGGTTGAGCCCGAGATGAACCACAGCAATTCCGACGACATGACTTTCCACGCCAGTTTCTTCGTGGTGACCGCCGGGAACCCGTCTGACATCCGATATCTTGCGTTCAATCCGAAGGCGGAAATGGTGCCCACGCCGGTGCGATCACCGCGCACGGTCCCATGGTCCAGTATGTACCTGAGCTGGTCGAGATAGGTCTGCATCAGTCTTTCAGCGTTACCCGCACTTGCTGTCGCCGCAGTTCAGGCAGGTCATACAGCCATCCATCAGGATCATGGCGGTGACGTTGCACTTCTTGCAGAGCTGCGCGCCGGGAGGATAGTCACCGGGCTCCGCCACCTCGGCATTGGCGGCACCATCCACGGTGGTCCGTTCCACAGCAGCCCGCTTTTCAGCGATCAGTGCCAGGTGAGCCTCGCTCAGTTCCTCTTCCTTGATCAGGCCGATCTTCTTCATATGGGTTTCAAGTACCTCGCCGATTTCGGCGACGAGCGACGGCATAAAACGGCCGCCTTTCTTGAAGTAGCCACCCTGGGGATCGAATACCTGCTTGAGTTCTTCTGCCAGGAAAACCGAATCGCCACCTTTCCTGAAGACCGCAGAGATAACCCGCGTCAGCGCCAGGATCCACTGGAACTGCTCCATGTTCTTGGAATTGATGAAAACCTCAAACGGATATTCCTGCTCGTGTTCGGTGTCCTGGTTCAGCACGATATTGTTGATCGTGATGTACATGGCGTGATCCGACAGCGGCGTCTTGATCTTGTAGGTATATCCTCGAAGTTCGTCCGGCCGGGCGATCTCCTCGTGCATCAGTTCCTTTTCGGGTGCCTTGGGTGGTTCTTCCTTGACGTCCTTTTTGATGGCGTAGCCGACAATTTTCTTTTCAATCTTGATGGTCATGTTGTTCTGCTCAGAATTTTCCGTAGTAGCACAACA
>JAQCAK010000470.1 GCA_027621895.1 Pseudomonadota bacterium
CCCAGGTTGAGATCGTCGCGGGTGACGCCAGGCAGATGCTGGAGGCTGAACCCGACCAGGCCTTTGACGTGCTGGTACTTGATGCCTTTACCGGTGACTCCATCCCCCTGCACCTGCTAACGGTTGAGGCATTCGATATTTATCTGCGGCACCTGAAACCCGACGGTCAAATCGCCGTACTGACGGATACATGGCATATGAACTTCAGTCGGGCAATGATGGCGCTGGGGATGCATCTCAATCTGAAAACCGTCGAGGTTACGACCCAGGCCAGAGACGATGAAAACTGGGGCGCTGAATGGTTCCTGTTCAGTCGGCTGGCAGGATCTTCCGGAAACAACAGGTCTGTCACGAGAAGAAATGGTGAAGTCATTGACCCGGGTCCGTACCTGTTAACCGATGATTACACCAGTATCTGGAACCTGGTCAGTTGGGATGAGTACTGAATTGCGGTCTAATAGCAGGCAGGTCGTCTTAGGCGGGGAAACCTGACATGAAACCAGTCTGTCTTGTTATCGGTGCGGGAGCCGGTATCGGCGGTACAACCGGCCGACGTTTTGCCAGAGAGGGCTATCATGCGGTGCTCTGCCGGCGCAGTGACGGCGAAGGCCTGGATCGACTGGTTGGCATGATTGAGGCTGATGGCGGTTCTGCAACAGGATATCTGCTTAATGCCCTGGATGACGATGTCATTGAAGACTGTGTTGCAGAAGTGGAGGCGAATATTGGCCCGATCGAAGTCGTGGTCTTCAACCTGGGTGCGCAGATTGGTGACAAGGCGCTTAAAGAGACCAGCTACAAGGCGTTCGAAATGGGCTGGCGACTCGCCACGTTTGCCTTGTTTCGAGTTGCATCAGCCGTCTGTCCTGCTATGGAAAGCCGGGGCAGGGGGTGCCTGCTGGTCACATCGTCAACGGCCGCTGTTCGCGGCAATGCCGGTCAGCACTCGCATGCGGCCGCCATGGGAGGCAGGCGGATGCTCTGTCAGTCACTGAATGCAGAGTTTGGGCCGAAGGGCGTGCACGTTGCTCATATCCTGATTGATGGGGCCGTTGACGCGCCCGATACGCTGGGCAAATTGCTGGGTCCGGCGCGTTACGAGAAGTTGCGCGAAACGCGAGGCCAGGCAGACGGGCTGATGGTGCCGGAGCGGATTGCGGAAACCTACCTGCACCTGGCTCGCCAGCATCGTTCCACCTGGACCCACGAGATTGACCTGCGCTCCTTTTCTGACCGGCCCTGGTGGAACCATTAGCAGGATTACAGGGGATTTCGCTGACATGGCCCGGGACTGCCGTATCTGGATCCGTGGGTCCCGGTACCTTTTGTTTTTTTTTGCGGCTAAAGTTGCGGATTCGAAATCCATATTTCAAATACAGGCTTCTCAGACGATATGGGCAACATCACGCTGGATTGGCAGCAATTGTATCGACAGCGTCAGGATATTGCTGACCGGTTTGGCGATATCTGGGATCTGCCAATCGACAAACGATATCACCGGGTACTGGCACGGGAGGGGCGAGGTGGCGTTCGCCTGCTTGAAATCGGCGCGGGAGATCGCGGCCTGGAACGCAGGATGCAGGAATACTGGGGAGACCTTAAGTATCTTTCCTGTGATATTGATCCAACATTCCAGCACGATTTCACACATATCGATGAAGCCGTTGGCGAATATGACCTGGTCTGTGCCTTTGAGCTGATTGAGCATCTTGAACTCCGGGCAGCGGGTCACATGGCTCAACGCATGTATGAGCTGACATCGTCGGGTGGCCGGGTGGTACTGACGACGCCCAACATCTTTTACCCGCCCGCATTCATGCGCGATGCGACCCACGTGACACCCTTCTGCTATGACGAGCTCGGCGGGCTCCTGCAACTGGCGGGGTTCCGGGTGACCCGGATTTACCGCCTTTATCACGATGCTGTGATCAAGAAACTGCTCAGGCGCTATCTCGCCTATCCGCTGTTTCGCCTGATGGGTATTGATTTTGCCCGGCAGATTATCGTGGTTGCCGAAAAACCGTGACCCTGCAGTGAAGGTCGTCCTTGTCACCAAGTCGGCAGACAATCCGGCGAGTCGTTACCGTGCTGATCCGATTCTCGCCCGGCTGGGAGCGAGGGGCGACGAGGTGACCGTATTTCGCGAACCCGATCTGGTCGGGCAACTGGAACTGCTGCTGGCAGTTCGCAGGGCTGATCTGGTACTGGTCCAGCGCAAGCTGCCGACGCCGCTCATCAGCGGACTGATCTCCCTGGTGGGTCCACCGCTGGTGTTCGACTTTGATGACGCGATCTTTCTTCGCACCAACGGGGAGGTCTCCCCAACGCGACACCGGCGCTTTCGAGCCATGGTTTCCCGGGCTTCCCTGGTCTTTGCAGGCAATGAATACCTTGCAGAAGCGGCTCGAGGTTTTTCTGCTGCGCGCATTCAGGTATTGCCCACGGCGGTTGATGTTTCCCGCTACCCGGGCCACGCGGAATTGCCTGCTGAGCCAACCCTTGTCTGGATAGGCAGTCGATCGACATCGCGATACCTGCACCAGGAAAGAGCCATGCTGGAAGCCCTTGGGGCAGCGATACCCGGCCTGCGGCTGAAAGTGATTGCGTACTTTGAGCTTCGACTC
>JAQCAK010000471.1 GCA_027621895.1 Pseudomonadota bacterium
GCCCCCTTACTGATTCAGAAAAACCAATGAGCAATCAGCAGCTGTCATCCAGCGAAACAGAGCTCTTCTGTGATGGTGTCCGGAAGTTTCTTGAGAAAGAGGTCGCGCCTTTCTACGAAGAATGGGAAAGAGCCGAAATCTGGCCACGAGAGCTGTGGCATCGATTTGGCGAGGCAGGTTTCCTCTGTATAGACCAGCCAGTCAAGTATGGTGGTATCGGAGCGTCTTTTGATCTTAACTGCGTCGTGATCGAGGAGATTGCCCGTGCAGGCTACGCTGCGCTAGCCTCGGGCCTCTCAGTTCACTCTGATATCGTCGCTCCCTACATACTGCACCTGGGCAGTGAGGAGCAGAAGCAGCGAATTCTGCCAGCCATGGCGACAGGTGAAATTGTCGGCGCGATTGCCATGACGGAGCCTGGTGCCGGCAGCGATCTCCAGGGCATCAGGACAACCGCAGTGCAGGACGGCGACAACTATGTGATCAACGGCAGCAAGACGTTCATCACGAACGGCCAGCATTGTGATGTGGTCATAGTAGCGGCCAAGACAGACCCCTCGGCTGGGGCCAGGGGTATGACGCTGTTTACGATGGATTGTTCCCTGGACGGATTCCAGCGAGGCCGAAACCTGGAGAAGATGGGCCTGTCTAGCGGTGATACGTCGGAGATGTCTTTTACCGATGTGCGATTGTCGGCGAAGGAAGTGCTGGGTGGTCTCGGCAAGGGCTTTGCGAACCTGATGAACGAATTGCCAAGAGAGAGACTGATCCTCGGTGTCGGATGCCTTGGCGCGGCCGATGGCATACTGGAACAGACCGTGAGTTATGTTGGTGAGCGCAAGGCTTTTGGAATGGAACTGGCCAGGTTCCAGAACACCCGTTATGTGCTTGCTGAACTCAAGACGGATATTGAGTTGAATCGGGCGCTTATCGAGAAGTGTGTTGCCCGGTACCTGCTGGGTACTCTGACTACGGAAGAAGCATCCATGGTCAAGCTGGCCTCCAGTGAAATGCAGGGCAGGGTCGCTGACGAATGCCTGCAACTGTTCGGTGGATATGGTTATATGAAGGAGTATCCGATATCCCGGGCATACGTGGACGCGCGCGTCCAACGCATTTACGGCGGTACGTCGGAAGTCATGAAGGAACTGATTGCCAGGAGCCTGGTGGGGCGTTGACCGTCCAGGTTGAGGAGAAGGAAGCAAAAATGAAAAACAACATTGGTTTGATTCTGTCACGTCGGGCATCGATGAATGGCAGTCGAGAGGCTTATGTCGATGCGCATTCCGGGTTGCGGCTGACCTTTGATGAGCTGAACAGGCGCAGCAACCAGGTTGCCCACATGTTGCTGGAGCAGGGTGTCAGCAAGGGTGACCGGGTGGCGATCATGCTGATGAACAGTGCGGAGTATTTCGAGGCCTATTTTGCCGTTGCAAAAATCGGTGGCATTGTCGTTCCGCTGAACTGGCGCCTGGTGGCCGACGAACTCGAGTTCATCCTGAAAGACAGTGGCTCGACGACATTGATTTTCGGTCACGAGTTTCTTGACCTGGCCACAGACCTGAACAGTCGTGGGGAGAAGACGGACGTTGAAAACTGGCTCTATTCCTCTGACAGCCCTGCTGAAACGCATTTTGCCAGCGACTACGAGGCTCTGCGCAACGCGGCCTCTGAGAGCGAGCCGCCCATTACCGGTGAAGATGATGACCTGCTCTATATCATGTATACGTCCGGCACCACGGGGCTGCCGAAGGGTGTGGTGCATACCCACGATACGACGCTCTGGGCGCTGATTACGATACTGGCTACTGCCGACCTTCAAGATGGCGACCGTTACCTGGCTGCGCTCCCCATGTTTCACGTGGGCGCGTTGACGCCCATCACCCTGAATGTCTACACCGGCGGCACCAGTGTCGTCATGCGGGAGTTTGATCCGGTTCGGGCATGGGAGCTGTTCAGCGAGGAGAAAATCAACACCTCACTGCTGGTGCCGGCGATGTTGAACTTCATGATCCAGGTCGAGAACCTGGAACGTTTCGATTATTCAACCGTTCGCTGGATACAGTGTGGCGCGGCTCCGGTGCCGGTCAATTTGATACGTGAGTACGCCAATCTGGATATCGACATTCAGCAGATTTACGGTCTGACCGAAAGCTGCGGCCCGGCCTGCCTGATTACCGGGGATGACTCCCTGACCCATATCGGCTCAACCGGTCGCGGGTTTTTCCACACGGATATCCGTATTGTCGGTGAGGACGGACAGGATTGCCCGCCGGGAGAACAGGGCGAGCTTTGGGTCAAGGCCCGTCATGTGATGAAGGGATACTGGAATCGGCCGGACGCGACCGCAGAAACCATTACCGAGGACGGCTGGTTGCGTACTGGGGACGTGGCTGCCCTGGATGAGGCGGGCTTCGTCTACATCCAGGACAGAATCAAGGATATGATCATTTCCGGCGGCGAGAACGTCTATCCGGCGGAAATTGAGAATATCATTCTCTCCCATCCCGATGTCGCTGAAGTTGCCGTGATCGGCCAGGAAAGTGAGCGCTGGGGGGAGTCACCTTTCGCGGTAGTCGTCAGGAAGAGCGAATCCCTGACGGAAAAGGATGTGCTGGC
>JAQCAK010000472.1 GCA_027621895.1 Pseudomonadota bacterium
GCACCTCGACCAGGGCTGGTAACTAGACACTCAGGCGATGATCCATATCCGATTCTTCCTGGATTTCGCCCCTGGCGATCGCCTCATTGAGTCCCCGGTACCTGTCGGCGGAAAATTCGTATCGCGATAGTTTTGGGTCGTCGGGGCTGAACCGATAGCTTCGGAAAACTGCCGGCGATGGGCCAAAATTGCTGGGGATGGTCCAGGGTGAGATATATTCCCAGACCACTTCCTTTTCAACGGTAACCTCGAATATCCGTCCGCTGGCGCCTTCCGTAATCAGTGTGTTGCCGTTAGGCAGGCGCTGGCAGCCACTGACCATGAAGCTGTAAAACGCCAGGATCGAGGGCGCGGCATAGGTCCAGCGGTATTCAAAGTTCAGCGGATCCATCTCGACGACCCTCGACCAGCTGGGTCCCCGCAGCCGGTGACAGCCGTTATCGAAAACCAGCAGATTCCCGTTATCCAGCATTTGTGCGTTGTGCTGGTGTGATAGCTCTGGCGGTCCCAGTTTCTTGTCGTGATTCTCAAATACAGTTTGCGGGTCCCACCGCCAGTTGATCTCTCCCGTTTCGCTGTTAACCCTGACGATAGAAAAGCTCAAGCGAAAGCTGATCAGCCAATCACCGTTATCCAGCACTTCCAGGGAGTTGGCGTGAGTCCATTCCTTGCGACTTTCCAGCGGGCAGATCACATCCCGCTCGACATCCAGGTGCTCCCAGGAAAGCCATTCTTTGACGATGTTGCCGGCGGAGTCGATCTCGCGGACCACATCTCCCCACATCTGCTCGGGATCTTCCTCATGGTGATGAGCGCCACGAATCCGCTCGCTGATCTCCAGGGGAATGAGTTCCCAGGCCAGGTAGACGGTGTTGCCATTGGCCAGGCGAACATAGTCATGATGCTGGGTGGGGTCCCTGTGTTCCCAGACGACCTCGCCGGTTGGAGACAGTTCGATCATGGCCTCAGCTGAACCACCGACCTTTTCCCTGCCGCCAGCGTCTATCGGCGGCAGTGTCTGGATCAGCAGGTTCCCGCTGTCCAGCAGCTTGATGTGCTGGATGCCTTCACGGTGCTGCCACTGGTGAACGATGCGACCCTGCAGATCGACCACCGTTGCGTGATGACCGCGCACGGAACAGAAGAAGGTATAACCCGGACAGGTCTGCGCCGATTGATAGGTGAGACCAATCGGCCGGTTTGCCAGCCATGCCATGGACTATCGTGCCGTCGGGAAACGCAGGTCCAGCGAATAGGGCTGCTCGGGATGCGGTTCTTCCGGCGGAATATCCATCGTGCCCTGGGTGTGGCCCGACGGCCAGAACCGGGCGTTACGCCTGGCTTCAGCCTCGTTGGCATTCACCGGGAAGGTATCGTAATTGCGGCCTCCGGGGTGTGACACGTGGTAGGTGCAGCCACCCACGGATCGACGATTGGCGACATCCACAATGTCAAAAACCAGCGGCGTATGTTGCTTGATAGTCGGATGCAGTGCCGAGTACGGATCCCAGGCCTTGTAGCGAACACCGCCGACATAATGGCCACGGATGCCGGTGGCACGCAGCGGTACCTTGCGGCCATTGCAGGTCACGATATAGCGGCTTCTGGGCATACCATGGATGCTGACCTGGATACGCTCAACGGATGAGTCCACGTAACGGGATGTTCCCTGTGCGCTGGATTCCTCGCCCAGTACATGCCAGGGCTCGAGGGCAGCATGCAGGTCCATCTGCATCCCTTCCACATTGATGGTGCCGATCCGCGGAAAGCGGAACTCGCGGAACGATTCAAACCAGCCCAGCTCGAACGGGTAGCCGGCATCCCGCAGGAAATCAATGACCTGCCCCATGTCCTCCCAGATATAGTGGCCCAGCATGAAACGGTCATGCAGTTCGGTACCCCAGCGTACCAGCTTGCCGCTATAGGGGTGCTTCCAGAAGTGTGCCACGAGCGCCCTGATCAGCAGCATCTGTACAAGGCTCATCTGCGGATGGGGCGGCATTTCGAAACCGCGGAACTCGACCAGACCCTTGCGGCCGGACGGCGAATCCGGTGAATAGAGCTTGTCGATACAGAACTCGGCGCGATGGGGGTTGCCGGTCAGGTCCACCAGGAAATTGCGGAGTATTCTGTCCACCAGCCAGGGCTGATTCGAGTCCTTCTTCGGCAGCAGGTCGAAGGCGATTTCCAGCTCGTAAAGGTTGTCATCCCTGGCCTCGTCGACCCGTGGTGCCTGACTGGTCGGGCCAATGAACATGCCCGAAAACAGGTAGGAAAGCGCTGGATGATGCTGCCAGAAGGTAATCAGGCTGCGTAGCAGATAGGGTCGCTTGAGAAACGGGCTTTCATCCGGTGTCGCCGCGCCCAGGGTCACATGGTTGCCACCACCGGTGCCTGAATGCTTGCCATCCAGCATGAACTTTTCGGTACCCAGCCGGGTTTGCCGGGCTTCCTCGTAGATGGTTTCCGTGATGTTTTTCAGTTCGCGCCAGTTTGCCGCGGGGTGAATGTTGACCTCGATAACACCCGGGTCCGGTGTGACCTGCAGCATGGCCACTCTTGGATCGGACGGTGGTGTATAGCCCTCGATGACCACCTGGAGTCGGGTCCTGCTGGCG
>JAQCAK010000473.1 GCA_027621895.1 Pseudomonadota bacterium
GCGTCCTTGTAGTTGAGACTGGAATAATGGACTCGGACAAGCACGTCGCCCTGCGGCAAATCATCAAGCTGTTGTTCCGCTACGGAGTGACTGAAACTGTCCCCGGTTTTCTCTACGCGGAATGCGCGAAAGCTGCTCATACTATTCTCCTTAACTATCGATCAGCTGATGTAGTCACTGGCGCGACTGCCAAATGAGGGTGGCGATACAAGCCGGGCAACCCGTTCGAACAGCATGTCTATCCGGTTCTTGTGCTGGACATATCGCACCTGGAACACATCCATTTCGGCGCACTTCTCGACAATAAACTCATCACTGGTCTTGAGTTCATCAACCAGCTTGTGGTCCAGTGCCCGTTTTCCAAACCAGGCCTCTCCCGTCGCTACTTCTTCAATCGCGACTGCCGGCCTGTGCTCACTGACGAAATCCTTGAACAGCAGATGTACGTCCTCAAGATCTTCAACAAACTTCTCCCGGGCCTTGTCCGTATTTTCACCGAAAACCGTGAGCGTTCGTTTGTACTCGCCGGCTGTCAGTACCTCGAAGTCAATTTCGTTCTTCTTCAGCAACCGGTGGAAATTCGGTATCTGCGCCACGACGCCTATGGAACAAAAGGTGCAGCCAGTATTCGATTACCGATACAAGCCATCATGTAGCCACCGCTGGCCGCGACCTTGTCAACGGACACCGTCAGGGGCAGTGAGCGATTTCTAACCCGCTGCAGTTGGGATGCGGCCAGTCCGTAACCATGCACAACCCCACCCGGGCTCTCGAGACGAATCAGTACTTCATCACCCGCTTCAGCAACAGACAGGATAGCGGTGATTTCCTCACGCAGGTTGGTCACCTGGGAAGCCTGGATATCTCCTTCGAAATCAACCACGAAAAGCCGGGGCCTGGGCTCTGCCCCCTGTTTAACTTCCTGTTTCTGTTCCTTCTGCTTTTCTTTCGAACGTTTCTTTTCCTGCTTGAGGTCCTGCTTGCGTGCCTCGGGGTTCATGACGACGTCTTTCAGGTTGCGGGTAATAGCCTCCAGTGCGTCGTTCAGATTCCTGACTTCGATATGTCCCTGCTCACTGTCTCTCTGTCTTTGGGTTGCGCCGAATATCACGGTCACCACAACCAGGATGACCACCAGCACCGTTACGGACTTGGCCAGAAAAAGACCGTATTCAATGAAAAATTCCAACACTGCCACCGATTGAAAACCAGGGGCCATAATAGCACAAACAGGAATCCGGAAAGCCCTGCCAGGCTGCCATGGCCCGGGGTAACCCGGTAGAATGAAGGCTCGTCCCGATGAAAGGCTTTGCAATTGATCACCGGATTATCAGCGCTCCACGAACGCCTGGCGCCGCATTTTAAACCGGCGTTTATCCAGCGGGACTACACCTGCTTTCAGTTCCGCTTTGATGACGGCGAGCCCTTCTTTCTGACGGTGACACCCACCACTTTCGAATTCAGCCAGGGCGAAAAGCCTGATCCCACTTTGACGCTGTATCTGGACAACCACGAAACCTGTGAGGCTTTGCTCGAAGGGCGCATCAACTCCATGGATGCATTTATGGAGGGGCGATACAGGGCGGATGGCAACATTGTGTTGAGCCAGCTGCTGCTCTACCTGTTCAGGAACGATGACCCAACGATAGCCTACAGGGTACAGGACTGACTAGACGGGCCGGCCTCGCTGCGCCAGATAGTCATCAATCAGCCAGCGTGAAATAGCAAACCGCGCGGGTATCTTCGGCAGCGCATCGATCGAAAACCACTGCGCATCAGCGATCTCATCGGGTTGCAGCACGATGTCCCCACTTTCGTATTCAGCATGAAATCCCAGCATCAGGGAATTCGGAAAGGGCCACGGCTGGCTGCCACGGTAGTCCAGGTTATGCACATTCACACCCACCTCTTCGCGAACCTCACGGTGCAGTGTCTCCTCGATGGATTCACCCGGTTCAACGAAACCAGCCAGTGTGCTGTAAAGCCCCTCGGGGAAAAGATGGTTACGCGCCAGCAGCACTTCATCGTCGCGATGTATCAGGACGATGATGGAAGGAGAAAGTCGCGGGTAAAAGTTCAGCCTGCAGGTTTCGCATGACAGTGAACTGTCCCGGGGATCCTCGACAGTCTGCTGACCACATTTACCGCAGAACCGGTGTGTCCGAAACCAGTCACACAACTGCAGGGCGCGTCCGACCAGGTTGAAATGCGTGCGATCAAAGCTATCCAGCATGGCACGCATATCCACGAATTCAGCATCACCCGGATCACTGGTTTCGAACGCCAGGCACAGAGAATTTCCGATCTCCCCCATGACATGTCGCTGCGCATGTTCAAAAGACTCCGCGGTGGATACATCGGCGGGCTGCCAGCGACCATCGCTGTCAACTTGCTTCAGAATACGGCCCTTGTGGCAGACAAAACAGATTGCTTCAGCCGGATCGGGATTCGACGAGTTCGCACCCCTGGCTGAGATAAACCCTGTTACCGGCGCGGGCCATTCAAAACTGCTCATAAGGCAGACTCCGAGAGGGATTCAGCGCGACGCCAGACACAGCCCTCCTCGCTGACCTGATCCAGGTGATCGAGCTTGGTCTCATGGGCTGTCAGT